>JAJYIM010000008.1 GCA_021790115.1 Actinomycetes bacterium
GCCCGGGAGATCGCCCCGGTCCGCATGTCTTTGACAAAGACATCGGCTTGACTGTTGGTGTCGCCCGGCACCAGGTTAGAGGCGGCCGAATAAAAAGCAACGTAGCGGCCGCCGGAAGAGATAGAGGGGTTATAACTGTACGAGTTGCCCTGGTTGCCTGATGCATCGGTGGACGCCCGGGAGATGGCGCCGGTCCATGTGTCCTTGACAAAAATATCGCGTGTGTTATTCGTATCGCCCGGCACCAGGTTGGATGCGTATGAATAAAAGGCCACGTAACGCCCGTCGGAGGAGATGGAAGGATTTGAGCTGCTGGCATTGCCTGTGTTTCCGGATACATTGGCGGAGACTCGAGAGATAGCCCCCGTATGCATATCTTTGACGTAAATGTTTGTCGTGTTGCGGTAAACGTTGCCCGGCGCTAAATTGGAAGCCATTGAAGTAAAAGCCACATAGCGGCCGTCGGCAGAAATGGAGGCATTTGAGCTGTTGCCGTTCGCCTGGTTGCCTGATGCGTCGGTGGACGCCCGGGAGATCGCCCCGGTCCGCATGTCTTTTACGAAGACGTCGCTGACCCCGTTGGTATCGCCATAAACAAGGTTGGAGGCGTTTGAATCAAAAGCGACGTAACGGCCGTCCGCCGAGACAGAGGCATTTTGGCTGCCTGCGTTTCCCTGGTTGCCGGCGGAGTCTGTGGAAGCCCTCGTAATAACGCCGGATCCACTGGCAGCAGCAACAAGAAATACCGCAAGCACAACAGCAGGAATCGCCAGCACAATTAAACGAAAGCGCTTCTTTGAAGGATGCAGCTTATGTTTCACAAAAGCCGTGCCCGTGACTACACGCTTTCTGTTAATGTTAGCCCCGATAATTAATTTCCAGCGAGGCCCCTCGTTGATTGCCTCAGGATCTGAATGCCTGCGCCTTTCGCACGCGCAGAGATTCTCACTTGTATGGTTCTTTTTTAGCAATCAACAAAAACGCAAAAAAATTCTATTCCATCCGGGGGCATATGTCAAACTTAAGCAGTAATATATTAATTTCCAATCACGCACAAATATCAATGGGGAAAATGGGAAATTCTGGCGCAATGCTGTGCTGGAAAGAGTCCTGCTCCAGAAAGAGCCGTATCCTAGTAGTTTATCCTAGTAGTTTGCCGGCGTGACCGGCCGGTTTTAAGCCCTCTGGGGTATGTGTTATAATAAACTAGCCAACCGGGGGAGAAAGGCTTGGTAACAACAATTTAATGCAATCCGTAGACCCTTCCAGCCGGCATCGTGGTGCCGGCAGTCTTTTTCCTCTGCGGTAGATCATCCATTCTGCCGGGCGGTTGCTTATTATTAGGGGCAGGCCTTTTTCCCGAGCAATTTATGCGGTAAAACAACAGAAAAAAGGGGAACAAGCTCAAGCCAAAGTCGCGCCGGGCCGATTGCCCTTTTAAAGGAAAGCGCGGGCGGCCGGCGAAATACACCAAGCCCGCTGGGACGGCTTAATTGGCCGCTTGTTTCCAGGGGGCATGCTTTTAGGGCAGCTAAGGGGTTTCCGGGCGCCAGGGCCTGGCGGCGCCGGCAAGCTCCACCGCCGGGTCAACGGACTGTTTTAAGCCAGGGCGGTCTGGGAACAACTAGAAAGCGCGTTCGCCGGAGCTGGTCCCTCAAGAAAAGGTGATGCACCATGTTTGAACGATTCACCGAAAGGGCTCGTCAGGTAGTAGTTCTGGCGCAGGAAGAAGCCAGAGTGCTCAAACACAATTATATTGGCACCGAGCACCTGCTTTTGGGCTTACTCAGGGAAGAGGAAGGTATAGCGGCGCAGGTCCTGAACGCCCTGGAGGTCACTCTCGAAGAGGTGCGGATTCAGGTGGCCCAGATCGTGGGCACGGGCGATGAGGCCGCTGCCGGCCAGATCCCGTTTACGCCACGGGCAAAAAAGGTGCTCGAGCTGGCGCTCAGGGAGGCGCTGTCGCTGGGCCACAATTACATTGGCACCGAGCACATCCTGCTTGGCCTGATCAAGGAAAATGAGGGAGTGGCGGCGCGCATCCTGCTTGAGTTCGACGCCGATTCGGAAAAAATCCGCAACGAGATTATGCGTAAGCTGACGGGCTCTGCCCGGCGCACGCCGGTGCCCCAGAGCGAGCAGAAGAAGCGCGTGAAATTGCTGGACCAGTTTGGCCGCAACCTGACCGGGCTGGCCGCCGACGGCAAGCTTGACCCCGTGGTTGGGCGCGAGACCGAGATCGAGCGCGTGATGCAGATCCTCTCCCGCCGCACTAAAAACAACCCGGTGCTGATCGGTGAGCCCGGCGTGGGCAAAACCGCCGTGGTCGAGGGCCTGGCGCAGCGGATTTCACACAATGACGTGCCCGAACTGCTGAAGGGCAAGCAGATTTACACTCTTGATCTGGCCGCCCTGGTGGCGGGCTCCAAGTACCGGGGCGAGTTCGAGGAGCGCCTGAAAAAGGTGATGAAAGAGATTTATGAGCACGGCGAAATTATTCTCTTTGTTGATGAGTTGCACAATCTTGTTGGCGCCGGCGCCGCGGAAGGAGCCATTGACGCCGCCAGCATCCTGAAGCCGGCATTGGCCCGCGGCGAGCTCCAGACAATCGGTGCTACCACAATTGAGGAATATCGCAAGTATGTGGAGAAAGACGCCGCTCTGGAGCGCCGCTTCCAGCAAATCCGGGTGGAAGAGCCCAGCGAGGAGGAGACGGTTGAGGTTCTGCGGGGCCTGCGCGACCGCTATGAAGCGCACCACCGCGTCAAGATCACCGACGAGGCCTTGCGCGCCGCCGCGCGCCTGTCGGCGCGCTACATCTCGGACAGGTTTCTGCCGGACAAAGCCATCGACGTCATTGACGAGGCTGCTTCGCGGATGCGCATCAAGACGATGACGGCCCCGCCGCAGTACCGCGAGCTGGAGTCAGAAATCGAGACCGTCCGCAAGGAAAAAGAAGCCGCCATCGAGGCGCAGGAGTTCGAGAAGGCTGCCAACCTTCGCGACAAGGAGCGCAAGCTTACCAACAAGAAGCGCGATCTGGCGGAGCAATGGAAAAATGACGAGGGCCGCGAAGTTGTCGCCATTGGCGAGGAAGAGATAGCCGACATCGTTTCCATGTGGACCGGCATCCCCGTGTTTAAGCTTACCGAAGGCGAGTCGCAGAAGCTGCTGCGCATGGAGGAAGAGTTGCACAGGCGCGTTGTCGGCCAGGATCCGGCCGTGGAGGCCGTATCCCGCGCCATCCGCCGGGCGCGCGCCGGCATCAAGGACCCGCGCCGGCCGGCAGGCTCATTCATCTTTCTGGGCCCGTCCGGCGTCGGCAAGACCGAGTTGGCGCGGACGCTGGCCGAATTCCTGTTTGGCGATGAGGACGCCCTGCTTCAGGTTGATATGTCTGAATATATGGAAAAGCACGCCGTCTCGCGCCTGGTTGGCTCGCCGCCCGGCTATGTTGGCTACGAGGAAGGCGGCCAACTGTCCGAGGCCGTCCGGCGCAAGCCGTATTCAGTCGTGCTGCTTGACGAGATCGAAAAGGCGCATCCGGACGTCTTTAACATCCTCCTGCAAATTCTGGAGGACGGCCGCCTCACCGACGCCCAGGGCCGCACTGTTGACTTTCGTAACACAATTGTTATAATGACTTCCAATATCGGCGCCAAGACCATCTCTAAGGGCGTCCCGCTCGGCTTTAGCCGGGAAGAAGAAGCGGGCATGTCGCATGAGGAGATGAAATCGCGCATCACCGGCGAGCTGAAGAAAATCTTCCGGCCCGAGTTCCTGAACCGCGTCGATGAAGTTATTGTTTTCCATAAGCTGAGCCGCGAGGACATCAAGGCGATCGTAGACCTTATGATCGAGAGGGTTGGCGAGCAGATGCAGGAGCGGGAGGTGGCCATCAGGCTTTCCGACGCCGCCAAGGAGCTGCTCACCGACAAGGGATATGATCCCACGCTGGGCGCCAGGCCGCTCCGGCGGGCCATTCAGCAGTATGTGGAAGACCTGCTTGCCGATGAGGTGCTGGCCGGAGCCGTGCCGGAAGGCTCGACGGTGCTGGTCGACCGCAAAAACGACAACACATTCCTGAAGTTGATGCCAAAGGAGCGCAAGCCCAAGAAAGACCTGATCCATGCCGCCAGCGACAGGCCTGAAGGTCCGCGACCGGCCGATGGTGAAGGTTCATAGCCTTTTTGTCTGCGGCCAGTGCGGCCAGGAAGCGCACAAGTGGCTGGGACGCTGTCCCGGCTGCGGCGCCTGGAACAGCTTCAATGAAGAACGGTTTGAGGGCCGCGCACCCGGCCAGGATAAAAAGCTGGCTGCCGTGCCCCGGCGGCTGGGCGACATTGAAATACAGGCAGTGGCGCGCATCCAGACGCGCGTTTCGGAGCTGGACCGGGTTCTGGGCGGTGGCATTGTTCCCGGCTCCCTGGTGCTGGTGGGTGGAGAGCCCGGCATCGGCAAAAGCACGCTTCTTTTGCAGGTGCTGGCCAATCTTTGCCGGGAGCACGGCGTTCTGCTTGTCTCCGGCGAGGAATCGGCGGCGCAGGTCAAGCTGCGGGCGGACCGCCTGCTGCAGGATGTGGCAGCCGTTGAAGTCCTGGCTGAAACCGATGTGGACGCGGTGCTGGCGGCAGTTAAAAAGGCGCAGCCGGAGATTGTTGTCGTTGACTCGGTGCAGACCTTGTACAGCAATGACCTGAGCGCTGTGCCGGGGTCGGTCAGCCAGGTGCGCGAGGCTGCCGGTCGGTTCATGCGGCTGGCAAAAGAAGAGGATATCTCCGTCTTTTTGGTGGGCCACGTGACCAAGGAAGGCATCCTCGCCGGGCCGCGGGTGTTGGAGCACATGGTTGATACTGTGCTTCAGTTCGAAGGAGACCGGAATCTGACTTACAGGGTTTTACGGTCGGTCAAAAACAGGTTTGGCTCAACCAACGAAATCGGCGTCTTTGAGATGAAAGAGACAGGCCTGGAAACGGTTGATGATCCGTCCGCCCTGTTTCTGGAAGAAGGAGAAAGAAGCTGCGGCTCGGCAATTTTGGCGGCCCTGGAAGGAAGCCGGGCGCTGCTGATCGAGGTGCAGGCCCTTGTTGCCGGCAGCGGGCTGGTTTATCCCAAGCTGGTGGGAACGGGCATTGACAGGGGCAGGCTGGCAATGATTGTTGCGGTGCTGGGGCGGCGGGCGGGCCTGAATCTGTCCGGCAGCGACGTGTTTGTCAACGTGGCCGGGGGGATGCGAGTAGAGGAGCCGGCGGCGGATTTGGCCGTGGCGCTGGCGATTGCTTCGGCTCATCGTGATGCGCCCCTGGCTGGGAAAACCGCCTGTTTTGGCGAACTCAGTTTGACAGGTGAGCTCAGGTTTTCCATGGGCGCCGAGCGGCGACTTGATGAGGCCGCCAAGATGGGCGTTGGTGCGGTGATTATGCCTGCCAAGAATGCAGGCGCTTTGCGGCAGGGCTACAGGCCGGTCAAGCTGCTGGAGGCAGGAAACATCTCCGCAGCATTGGCGCAGGCGTTTTCATAGCCTGCGGCGCAAAGCTTTTCCGTGCCGGAGCCGGGCGGACGCCGGGGTGATGGATTTAATCAAGACAAGGGAGACTCATGGTTGAGGCGAGAGGCGAGTCGAGGCTTGACGGCAGGCTTGTTGACGCCCTGCACAAGGTGTCGCCGGGCACGCCGCTGAGGGACGCGATGGACAACATTATCCGCGCCAAAACCGGCTCCCTCATCATTTTAGGCGACGAAAAGAAAATTTCTTTCCTGTTTTCGGGCGGCATCAGGCTGGAGACGGATTTTACGCCCAACATGGTGTATGAGCTGGCCAAGATGGACGGAGCCATCATCCTCAATAAAAATGCCAGCCGCATCTACCGGGCCAATGTGCAGCTGATGCCCGATCCGAAGATTGAGTCCCGGGAGACAGGCACGCGGCACCGGACTGCCGAGCGCGTCGCCAAGCAGACCAAGGCGCTGGCGGTGTCGATATCACAGGCCAGGGATTTGGTCAGCATCTATATCGATGACAAGAAGTATGTCCTCAAGGACATCAGGGTTTTGCTGGCCAAGGCGGACCAGGCGCTGCAAACGCTGGAGAAGTACCGCTCCCGCTTTGACCAGGTGGCGGACAACCTGACGGCGCTTGAATTCGAGGACGCGGTCACGCTGCATGAAGTGATTGGGGCGCTGCAACGGGCGGAAATGGTTGCCAGGGTCGCCGGAGAAATAGAAAGGTACCTGATCGAGCTGGGAACGGAGGGGCGTTTGATTTCAATGCAACTGGAAGAGCTGATGACGGGTGTATCAGGGGACCGGGACGCCCTGATCAGGGATTATTCAAGCTCGCGGATGGTGAATCCGGCTCAGGTCGAAGGCCGGGTATGCATGCTGACGGCTGATGAGCTGTTTGAAGTTGACATTATCTCGAAGATATTAGGTTACCGGAAGAAGAAGGCCAAGCCCGCAGACATCAGGCTCTCGCCGCGGGGATACCGCATCCTGGCCAAGCTGCCGCGGCTGCCGGCTCCGGTGGTGGGCAATATTGTGGCCCGTTATGGCCATTTAAAGTCCCTGTTGATGGCTGATGAAGATGATTTGGTCGAGGTGGAAGGAGTCGGCAGGGTGCGCGCCCGCGAGATTGTCGAGGGGCTGGCTCAGTTGCGAGAGCTTGCCCTGGCGGAGAAATACAGTTTCCGTTAGGGCGGGGCTCCCGGCGTTTGATGCGCCGGCCTCAACTTGCGGCCATTGACTTGCGCCGCACGGAAGTTTTCAGGGCCTGCGCCGGAGCAGGCCTGAACTTGGTTGTTTTGCCGGTTGTTACGCTATCAAGGTTTGCAATGAGAGGAGGCGAAACATTGGGGTACGAAGTTGGCGACAAAGTGGTTTATCCTCACCACGGCGCTGGCACCATAGTCAAAAAGGAAAAGCGCGAGATTCTGGGCAAAAGGCGCGAGTACCTGACCATCCAAATTTTACATAATGACATGACTGTGATGGTGCCCGTTGACAGCGCCGACAAGGCGGGCCTGCGGAAGGTGATCGCCACCCGCGACGTTAACGAAGTGCTTGCTGTTTTGCGCCAGGACGAGACAAAAATGCCCAAGAACTGGAACCGGCGCTTCAAGCACAACCGCGAGAAGATCAAGACTGGTGACATCTTTGAGCTGGCGGAGGTTGTGCGCAACCTTTCCATCCGGGAGACTGAGAAAGGGCTGTCCACCGGCGAAAAACAGATGTTTAACCGCGCCAAGAAAATTCTCGCCAGCGAACTTATGTACGCCAAGGGCATGGACGAGGATGAAGCCGATCCGTTTCTGGACGGGGTCCTGAAAGAGCTGGGTCCGGCTGCCGCCGGGCGGAAGCTGGACGATGAGTAAGCCAGCCTCTGGATGCTGGACACTGGATGCCGGATAAAACCAAACCCATTATTTTTTGTGGCCGCCGCCGGCAGACGCCGGCGGTTTGCTGTAAAGGCAGTTACTGGTTTCGAGTTGATTGCCGCTAGTTAAAACCTGCAAAACCCGAAACCCGAAACCCGAAACCTGAAACTATGTTTTTATCCGTCATCATTGCCGCCGGCGGCGTCGGCGCCAGAATGGAACGGGGCAGCTCCAAACAGTTGCTGGATCTGGCGGGGAAGCCGGTGCTGGCCCGTTCTGTCGGTATTTTTAATGACCTTCAGGCAGTGCGGGAGATCGTCATCGCTATTGATGCTGCTGATGCCGGGCGCTGCCAGGCTGATATTGTGGGAAAGTTTAACTTTGCCAAAGTCGCGGCGGTCATTCCCGGCGGCGCCAGCCGCGCGGCATCTGTGCTTAACGCCTTGGCAAAGATCAGTTCTGCCGCCGACACGGTCCTGGTTCACGACGGGGCGCGGCCGCTGTTCCCGGCGGGACTGCTGGAGGCGGGCCTCCGCGAGCTTGACGATCAGCGCCTGGACGGCGTTGTTTTTGGCGTGCCGGCAACGGATACTGTCAAGAAGGTAGACGCCGGCTTCATGGTGAAACGCACCCTCGAGCGCGGCCGGATATGGATGGCGCAGACGCCGCAGTTGTTCAGGCGCCGGGTCCTGGAGAAGGCTTACAGGATGCCGGCGGGCGTTCCGGCGCAGGCAACCGATGACGCCACGCTGGTGGAGATTGCCGGCGGCAGGCTAAAAATGGTGATGGGAAGTTACGAAAACATCAAGTTGACGACTCCGGTTGACTTGACGGTGGCGAAAGCGATTCTCAGGCAAAGAAATATTTAAAACATGTTTTTCAGATGAGCACAAAAGTCGGCATAGGCGTTGACGCACACCGGTTCACGGAAGGCCGGCCGCTGGTTCTGGGGGGGGTTGAAATTGATTATCACCTCGGTTTGGCGGGGCACTCGGACGCCGATGTTTTGTCTCACGCCATCGCCGATTCTCTTCTGGGCGCGGCGGGCCTGGAGGATATCGGCCACTACTTTCCTGACTCTGACCCTGCCTTTGCCAACATTTCCAGCCTCGAGATCATCAAGAAAGCCGCCACGCTCATTGAAACAGCCGGCTGCAAGATTGGCAATATTGACGCCGTCCTGATCGCGGAGGAGCCGTTGCTGGCCCCCTACCGCAGCCGCATCAGGGAAAGCCTGTCCGGAGCGCTGGCCATGGCGCCGGCCGATATGTCGGTGCGCGCCACTACCTTGGAAAAAATGGGATTCACCGGTCGCGGCGAAGGTATCGCTGCGATAGCCGTGACTCTGTTAGAATGCCAAAATATTAGGGAATCAGGATAGATATGTGGCCGGGCGCCCGCCGCACTGCGCCAACAGCCGCCGTGAGAGCCTGCCGGGACAGGCTCAAAGGCGGCATTTATCTGCCGGCAATTAGCTTTGGAGGCTGACGAAAAGTGTATGCCATAAATTTCTACTCGCATTTTTATGATGATCAACTCAAGAGCCGGCGCAAAACAGCGACGGTCCGGCTGGGCGACAAAAGCCATAAATATAAAAAAGGCCAGCTCGTCTGGATCACTATTGGCCGCAAGTATGGACCCCGGCAGAAACTGTTTACCGCCATTATTGACAGCGTTGAGGTCAAGCCGATTGATGATCTCAGCCCCCGTGACATCGAGCGGGAGAACCCGGAATTCCGCCGCGTTGACGAGGTGGTGCATTTGCTGGGCCAGATTTATAACCGGACGGTGACGCTCCAGGATACAGTCACGATTGTCCATTTTTCTGACGTTACCGAGTAACAACAACCAGTTCCCTTGCCATGACTAGCGAGCATCCTTTTCCCAGCCCGGTGCGGGTCCGCTTCGCGCCCAGTCCCACCGGCACCCTGCATGTCGGATCGGCCAGGACGGCTCTTTACAATTATCTGTTTGCCCGTCATCTGCAGGGCAGCTTTGTGCTGCGGATTGAAGACACCGACGCCGCCCGCTCCACGCCCGAGTTTGAGCGCTCGATCCTTGATGACGTTGCCTGGCTGGGGCTTGACTGGGATGAAGGCCCGGACAGGGGCGGCGACTTTGGCCCCTACCGCCAGAGCGAGCGCTCTGCCGCCGGCCTTTACTTAAGCTATGCCGGCCGGCTGCTGGATGAAAACAAGGCTTATCATTGTTTTTGCTCGCAGGAGCGGCTGGAGAAGCTGAAGCAGGAGTGCCTCGCCCGGAATGAGATGCCAAAATATGACCACCGCTGCGGAGCCATTTCCAGCGATGAGGCGGAGTCGAGGCTGGCGGCTGGAGAGCCGGCAACGATCCGCTTCCGCGTTTCGGACGGGGATATCGCAGTCGATGACCTCATTCATGGGCGCACTGCTTTTCCGGCAGGCGTGATCGGCGATTTTATCATCGTCAGGTCCGATGGCGCTCCTTCCTACAACTTTGCCGTGGTGGTTGATGATATTGACATGGAGATTACTCATGTTATCAGAGGGGAAGACCATCTCACCAATACGGCGCGGCAGTTGCTTGTCTATGCAGCATTGGCAAAAGAGCCACCCGCCTTTGCGCATCATTCCTTGATCATGGGACCGGATGGCGGCAAGCTCTCCAAGCGCCATGGCGCGACGTCGGCAGGGGATTTCCGGCAGCTCGGCTATCTGCCGGCCGCAATTATCAATTATCTGGCCCTGCTTTCCTGGTCGCCGCCGTCACAGCGCGAGCAGTTGTCAAAAGCGGAGATGATAAAGGATTTTGAGATCCGCCGCGTTGCCCGCAGTCCCGCCATTTTTGACTTGCAAAAGTTAAATTGGTTAAACGGCCTCTATATCCGGGATCTTGACCACGAAGCTTTTCACAGAGCCATCGAGCCTTTCCTGGGCGCCGCTCGGGAGTTTGCCAGTGAAGGCCAGCTGGCAGTTGCCGAGCAGGCGATTCAGACTTCATTGGTGGCGTTGGCCGGGGCTCGGGAGCAACTGGCCGCTTTTTTTGACCAGAGGCCGCTTGCTGAGGCCAAGGAATCCGTTGAGCTGGTTGATGCCGGGTCGGAGCGGGTGCTGGAGCTGGCGCTGCTGCGCATCGCGGCGCTAAACTCGGCGGCGGAATTTAACGCGGCCGGCGCCACCGAAGAAATTGAAGCAGCCCGGTTAATGCTAAGCGAATTAAAGCGGCAATGCCGGCAGGAAAAAATACCTCCGAAGCAGATGTTCAGGACCCTGCGGATAGCGCTTACCGGCCGCGCGTCCGGCCCGGAGCTGCCCTTTCTGCTGGCGGGCCTGGCGCGAGAGGCTGTCAGGCAGCGGCTGGAAGAGGCGAGAGAGTTTGCCGCCGCCCGCTTGCGCGGAAAAGTCTAGATCGCTGCCTTCTGAGCCGGAGCGGGATTATTGGGAGAAACCGCGGCGTGAAGATCTATAACACTCTCACACGTAAAAAAGAAGAATTTACCGTCCGCGACGCCGGCCGGGTCGGCATTTATGTCTGCGGGCCGACTGTGTATGGTTCCATCCATGTCGGTAACGCCCGTCCCTATGTTTTCTTCGCCGTGCTGGCGCGTTACCTTCGCAGCCTCGGCTATGATGTCAAGCTGGTGGAAAATATCACTGATGTCGATGACAAGATCATCGAGCGCGCCAACAAGGAGCATGCTTCGCCTCAGCAGCTCGCGGAGATTTATGCACAGGCTTACGTTGAGGATACGCTCCGGCTGGGGCTGGAGCGCCCCGATATTGAGCCCAAGGCTACCGGCCATATCATTGAGATCGTCGATCTCTGCCGGCGGCTGGTGGACGCCGGCATGGCGTATGAAACCGGCGGCAGCGTTTATTTCCGGGTAGGCAGGTTTGCCGGATACGGCAAACTCTCCGGGCAGAAGACCGGCCAGATGAAGCATTGCGAGCTGGCCCGGGAAGGCGAAGCCAAGGAGAGCCCCCTGGATTTTGCCGTCTGGAAGGCGGCCAAACCGGGAGAGCCAAGCTGGGAAAGTCCTTGGGGCCCCGGCCGGCCGGGCTGGCACATCGAGTGCACGGCCATGTCGCTTAAGTATCTGGGCGAAGGTTTTGACATCCACGGCGGCGGCCGGGACCTTGTCTTTCCCCATCACGAGAATGAGATTGCCCAGGCAGAAGCGGTTTCCGGCAGGGATTTTGCCCGCTGCTGGATGCATGTCGGCATGATCACTACCAAAGAAGAGAAGATGAGCAAGTCAGCCGGAAATATCTTCCTGCTGCGCGAGTTTCTGAAGCAGTATGATCCGCGGGTGCTGATCCTTTTTTTCATCGGCTCGCACTACCGCAGCCCGCTGGAGTTTTCTGTCACGAACCTGGAAGAAGCCGCCGGCCAGCTCGAGCGCTTCAAGAATTGCCTCTGGAAAGTGGGCAGCGTTCTGAGCGGAGCGGAGGCAGGGAGCCGGCCGGATGGCCGGCCGCTCGCGGACGCCGTTGCCGGCTGCGAGCAGCAGTTTGAGGCCCAGATGCAGGATGACGTTAACACTGCCGGGGCGCTGGCGGCGGTTTTCGGGCTGGTCAAGTCCATTAATGAATACTCGGAGTTGGCGTCAGGCGCCGGCGGAGCGGACGCCGGGCTGCTTGACGGCGCCCGCGCTTTGCTGAAGCGGCTGCTGGGCATTCTTGGCGTCGAAATCACGGAAGCTGATTATGGGGACAAGATTGTTGAGCAGGAGCTGCTCGATCTTGTCGATTTGAGGGAGGCGGCGCGGCGCGATAAGGATTTTGCCGCCGCCGACGCCGCTCGTGACAAAATCGCCGCCGCCGGTTATGAAATTCGCGACATGCCAACCGGGCCCAAGCTCGTCAGGCGGACATTGGACATTGGATCTTAGACTTCGGATAAGAATAAAATGTTCGTGCGTTTAATTTATTAAAATCCAACGGCCACCTCTGATGGTTGATTTATACATTATTGACGGTTACAATCTCATGCATACGCTCGAGCCCGGGAAGGTCACGGCCGCCAACCTGGAGGAGAAGCGCCTGTCTCTTATCGAGCAGGTTATCAATTTTGTTGGCGCCAGCGGCGGCGAGGCGGTGGTCGTTTTCGATTCGTCTGTGTCTGGGAAGGAAACTGTCAGCCAGATGCGCGGCGCCCCGGTGAGCGTCCGTTTTGCCTCCCGGAATGAAAGTGCCGACATCGTCATTGGAAGGTTGGTCCAGGAAGCGCTGAAAAAAAACGGCAAGGCCGGCGACGATAAGCCTGGGCGCATTATGGTTGTCAGCGCCGACTGGGAAGTGCAAAGAGGCTCGCTGCGCGGCCGCGCCTCCCGGCTGCCGCCGCGGCATTTTATCGCGGAGCTAAAAAAATTTGAAAAAGGGGTTGCAAATTCATCAGAAATGGATAGAATGCACTGGAAGATTGAACATAAAGTTGACGTAGAGACTTTAAAGAAGCTTGAAAGGATGCGCAGAGGGCTAAAATAACGGGCAAGTGGCCAGGAAGGAGGAGCTTTGAAACCTTCGACAGGTCAGGACGAAGATTTAAAGCTGATCGAGCAGGCCCGCGCCGGCAGGCTGGCGGCTTTCGAGGCCATCATCGTTAAGTATCACGGTTTCGTTAAGCTTAAGGCAAATTCTTATTTTATGTCCGGCGGCGATATCGATGATCTTGTTCAGGAGGGGCTCATCGGCCTCCACAAGGCAATCCGCGATTACCGCGATGACCGCGAGGCGTCTTTTCGCAGCTTTGCCGAGCTATGCATCACCAGGCAGATAATTACGGCGATCAAGACCGCGTCGCGCCAGAAACATTCTCCACTAAACAACTACCTGTCGCTGAGCCATTCACCTGCCTCTCACGAAGACGGGGAATGCTCCTTGGGTGATATCCTGCCGGGCTCGCCGGTTCACGACCCGCTAAACCAGGTGATCAGCACCGAAGAAGTCGAGAGCCTCAAGGGCTGTCTTGGCCGGCTGCTGAGCATCTTGGAAACCAGCGTCCTGAAGCTGCATCTGGAGGGGCGTTCCTACGCTCAAATTGCGGAAAAACTCGAGTGCGACACCAAAAGCGTGGATAACGCCCTGCAGCGGATTAAACGCAAGGTTTACCTTCACCTTCAGAGCCGGCAGGTGTTTCTGTAGCAAACAGATGCTGGATGCCAGACCCCGGATCCTGGCAAAAATTAGAAATCGGAAACCGAATCAAATACCGTCGGCGAATTCCCACGGCTGTCGCAGTCATTTCTCATAAAAAAGCCTCGCTGATAATAATAATAGGCTTGGGTTTATCCACCATCCAGCGTCCACCATCCAGCGTCCGTTTGCCGGTGTAGCTCAGTCGGTAGAGCAGCTGATTTGTAATCAGCAGGCCACGGGTTCGAATCCTGTCACCGGCTCCAGGGTTTTTGCCTGACAATTTGGGGAGACTAAAAGCGGGCGCCCCTGGAGATTATCGATCCCGGATATCCTGTTTTTGCGCTTGGCCGGCTCCGTCATCACAACTTTAGTCCTGATCGCGCCACGCTGCCCCAGGCTCGTGCGTTCAGTGGTATCCCCTTAATTGCCCGCACATGGATTGCCTAAACATATCTTTTGCGATAAGATAGACAAATGCGTTCAACACACCCACGTGAGGTTCGGCAGTATATTTATACTTATCCGTCTATCTTGGAAAAGGCCGCCTGCCAGGGACGGCTTTCCAAAAAAACCGCTTGAGTCCCAATCGTGTTGCCTTACCCCAGCCCCCCATCAAAATTCATTTGCAGCAGGCCTTTTTTAATGGCGTAGTGGACCAGCTCGGCGCGCTTGTGCAGATTGAGCTTCTCCATGATGTTTGCCTTATGGGTCTCGACTGTCTTGACGCTGATAAACAGCGACTCGGCTATCTCCCGGTTGGTGTATCCTTCCGCGACCAGCGCCAGGATCTCCCGCTCCCGGTCGGTGAGCGCGTCGTAACTGCTGGCCGGCTCCTGGCCGCTCTTTATTTTTTCCAGGTAATCCTCAACTACCATCTTGGCGGCCGACGGGTAGAGAAAACAATCACCGTCGTATACCACATGTATTGCATTGACTAAATCACTGTCGGCTGCTTTTTTGAGGACATACCCTGACGCCCCCGCCTGCAGCACCTGGAACAGGTATTCCTCGTTGTCATGCATGGTCAGCACAAGGATTTTCACGTCCCGGTGCCTTTTCTTGATTTGCCTGGTCGCTTCCATGCCATTCATCACCGGCATGCCAATATCCATCAACACCACGTCGGGGTTGAGCTCGTGGACCTTTTGCACACCCTCGCGGCCGTTGCCGGCTTCGCCGACTACGTCAATGTCTCCCTGCTCGGAGAGCAGGCGGTTAAGGCCGGCCCGCAAAATAGCATGATCGTCGACCAGGAGAACCTTAATTTTTTTCACCAGATAGCCTCCTCGTTGCTGAGCGGCACTTCCAGGAAGATGCTGGTGCCCTTGCCGGGCTCAGATTCAAATTCCAGACGGCCCTCCACCAGTTCAATCCTTTCCCGCATGCCGTGCAGTCCCAGGCCATGGCCCTGCGCGCTGGATGTCATCACCTCGCCGGGATAAAATCCTTTGCCGTCGTCCTCAATCAGGCATTGAACGTTATCATCCGTGCGGCGCATTCTCACCTGGCAACTGCCGGCCCCGGAGTGGCGGACAACATTGGTCAATGCTTCCTGGACAACGCGGTACAAGACTGTTTCCAGCTCCGGCGACAGGCGTTCTGTCAATGCAAGCAGCTGCATATTTATCTGAATGCCGCTATTACCGGACAGCTCCTTGCCATAGGAGCGCAGGGCCGCGGCCAGCCCCAGATCATCGAGGATGCTGGGCCTGAGCCGGACAGCCATGTTGTGAACCTCGTTCAGAGTTTGATGAGCCAGCTCTTTTATAGTACTTAACCGTTCGTGCAGATCTGACATATCCTCCGGGATTGTCTCCTCGGCCATCTTGATGCCGATGATCAGGCCGGTGAGCGCCTGGCTGGCTTCATCATGGAGTTCGCGCGCAATCCGGCGCCGTTCTTCTTCCTGCGCCTTGATCACCGAAGCGGCGGCGCGCTTGCGGGTGCTTTCCATGGCGTCGAGCATTTGGTTTAGGCTGCGGGAGAGATTTTCGATCTGGGGATCTTCGGGTGTCTCCGGCACGCGAATGCCGCGGTGGCCGGCCCGGATGGCGTTGATTGCCTCGCCGACATCGTCCAGCGGATGAAATGCAAGCCGCACCAGCAGGTAATTTATCAGGACAGATATGGCAACGCCGCCAAGGATAAAAAGGGAGACGCGTTCCCAGCTGCTGCTCTGGTAGTACTTTTCGTTGAAATAAAAAATTGCGAGGGCGACGAAAGCAATGAGAGCCGTGTTGGCGATGATGATTTTCTGAAACAGAGGGCGGCGTTTGACCCGTGCGACCACCGGGTTGACATAATCGCAAATGCAATGGTCCCAAGCGTTTGGCTTGCCGGCAGGAGGCGCCTTTGCGCCGGCCACCTTTTCGTCCGGCGGGCCTGTTATGCTCGAGACAGGCGTTTTATGATCAAATGGCGGGGGAGCGAAAGCTTCTCTGCTGCCTGATTCCATTTACTTCCTGACAAAGTCAATTATCAGAACAAAAACAGGAGGAAGGCCGGGCTCCCAAGGCCTTCGTTCATCCCCCTGCAAGACGCTCTCACAATTATATATATGGTAACAGACGCCGCCGCGGAAGGCTATCCGGATGAGGGTTAATAGGTTTTGGGGTTTTTAGCTGGAGGATCCCTGCTGGGGCTGCCGGCCGCCTGCAACCGGCCGGCCGGGAAGCGGCTGCCTGCGTGAGCCTCTTGCCGCTTTTTTCTTTGAGCCTTTGGCCTCGACGTAGGTGCCGGCCACCAGGTCGGCGAAAGTAGTTCCCTCCAGTTGCGAAATCATCGAGTTTTGCACATCCTCGCAGACGGAAAGAAATGGGCACTTGCTCCCAAACGAACATTGCTCCGGTTCTCTTAAACATTGCACGAGCGCAATCGGGCCCTCGATGGACTCAATTACCTCATGAAGGGTGATTTCCTCTGGCGGCCGCGAAAGCATTACGCCGCCCTGGTTGCCGCGCAAGGTGCGGATTATCCCGGAGCGCGCCAGGGTGCGGATGATGGAAGGCAGATATTTGCGGGGAATTTCCTCCTGGGCGGCAATTTCTTTTGTCTGAACGACCGTGCCATAAGCAAGGCCGGCCAGATAAAGGACCGCCCGGACCCCATAATCGCATTGTCTGGTTAGATGCACTGCTGACCGCTCACGAATATCTCTTCCCCAATAGTTCCGAGCCTTGCAGTCCAGAGCTTGGTTTAAAAGCTGGCCGCTCTGAAAAACTGCCTCTGATTACGCGACGGTGCTATGTCAAAAACTTGCATCCTGGGTGAGACCGGCAAGGCCAAGCCCTGCTTTGATTTTTTAGTCTATTGGATGCGGCCATATTTGTCAATCAATTTTTTCCGCATCCTCAACAACGGTCGCGAGGCGCCCTTTTTTGGCAAGTCACACTAAACTTCACATAATTAATCATATTTAAGCGTTCGCAGCAGAATATGCTTTTTGAGGTAGATTCTTAAGCGCCTGGCGGCGCGGCCGCCAACAAACCTATTGAAACAGGCTTAAAATTAGAGGCAGTTTGGATGCTTGAAAATCTCTCATGCCCGGCATATACTGCTTCACTACATACAGCTTCAGCCTGTGGGTCGCCAGACGGCGCTTGAGGGAAGCCGGTGCGAAGCCGGCACGGTCCCGCCACTGTAACTGGAAGCTTCCGAGCAGTTGCTCCGGCCTGTTGGGATAGGCTCAGGAGCGCGCCACTGGGCTTAAGCCCGGGAAGGCGGCGCCGAAGCGTGAGTCCAGAAGCCAGGAGACCTGCTCACAGGCTCTAGCCAGGCAGCTCTTCGCGGAAGGAGTGGCTAGGGTATTTTGGCATGGCCGGCCCGCTTCTTAAGCGAAGGGGGCTTTTTTATTAAGCCTTATTTGGTTATTTGGCCGGAAGGGGTTGCGGGATTATAAATGATGGTGTTTGTTACAGGCGGCGCCCGCAGCGGCAAAAGCTGGTTTGCCGAGCAGTTGGCGCTTGAAAGCGGCCGGGACGTCGTCTACATCGCCACGGCTCAGCCTGGCGACAGCGAGATGAGGGCCAGAATCGCGCAGCATCGGCAGCGGCGGCCCGCCGGCTGGACGACCATTGAAGCAGCCGTGGACCTGCCCCAGGCCATCGGCCGGGCTTTGACAGGGTCCGGCACGGTTTTGGTAGATTGCCTGACAATTTATCTGTCCAACCTGCTTTTGGCTGCAGGCACGGAGATTGACCCGGCAGGACGCGCCGGCGCCGTTGACAAGGCCATTGACCAGATTATCGATATTAGCTTAAAAGAGAAGGACGCTTACCTGATTCTGATCAGCAATGAGGTTGGCATGGGCATTGTCCCTGAAAAGGTCCTCGGCCGCTTTTTCCGGGACGTTGCCGGGCGCGCCAACCAGCGGCTGGCGGCTGTTGCGGATGAAGTTTATCTGTGCGTATCAGGAATTCCCGTGCTGATCAAGGAAGGGACGGCCAGCCGGCGCCGGGCATGGCCTGATGCAGCCGGACGGGGCCAAACCACGAATTGGGGAACGCCGGCCGGCCTTCCTTTAAACTCCAAAAACCGGACGTGAGTTTTTTGAAGCTTGCCAGAACAATTATGCTTCAGGGAACTGCCTCTCATGCCGGCAAGAGCCTGATGGTTGCCGGGCTTGCCCGCATCATGGCCCAGGACGGCTTCTCGGTGGCCCCCTTCAAGGCGCAAAACATGTCCCTGAATTCATTTATTAGCGCCGACGGCGGCGAGATGGGGCGGGCGCAGGTTGTTCAGGCTGAGGCGGCGGGAGTCGAGCCGCTGGTGGACATGAACCCGGTGCTGCTTAAGCCCACCACCGATACCGGCGCCCAGGTCGTGGTAAAGGGGCAGCCGGTGGGCACGATGACCGCGCGGGATTATCACCAGTACAAGCTGGGACTGCTGAATGCGGTTTCGGAATCGCTGGAGCGGCTCCGGCGCAGCTTCCAGGTTGTTATCATCGAAGGAGCCGGCAGCCCGGCGGAAATAAACTTCCGCGGCCATGACATTGCCAACATGACGATAGCGGAAATCGCCGACGCCCCCGTCTGCCTGGTAGGCGACATTGAGCGCGGCGGGGTGTTTGCGTCGCTGGTCGGGACTATGGAGCTGCTTCAGCCTGAAGAACAGGAGCGCGTTGCCGGTCTTGTCATCAACAAGTTCCGGGGCGACCGCGCCATCCTGGAACCGGGGATTGATTTCCTGGAGGCCCGCTGCCAGCGGCCGGTGCTGGGAGTCGTTCCTTTTATAAAGGATCTCGGCATTGAAGAAGAAGATTCGGTGGCGCTCGCCTCCGGCGGGAAGCAGCGGGGTGCAGGCGCCGCATTTCGGCAATGGGAGCAGGCGCTTTGGCCTTCTGATACGCGGGGCGGCAAAGCTGTCCCGGAGGCAGGGGCGGTCAAGGCAAGAATTATCCGCCTTCCCCGTATGTCGAACTTTACTGATTTCGATGCTCTTGCAGACTGCCCAGGGTTTGAGTGCCGTTACGTTGAGCACCCGGCCGGCCTGGCCGGCGTCGACCTGATTATAATCCCGGGCACGAAGAGCACCCTGGCTGATTTAAGGTTTTTGTGGTCAAGCGGCCTCGCGGCCCGGATAATCCGTCTCTCGCAGACAGGCACCCCGGTGATAGGCATCTGCGGAGGCTTTCAGATGCTGGGCAAGCGGATTCTTGATCTGCACGGGCTGGACAGCAGTCCAGGATCGGCAAAGGCCCTGGGTCTACTTGACGTCGAGACTGTTTTCGAGCCGGAAAAGAAAACCAGGAGGACCAGAGCGACTGTAACCGGCGCCAATGCGCTGCTGGCCCCGGGCACTATGGTGAACGGCTACGAGATTCATATGGGGCGCACGAGCCTGGGCCCGGGCGCCTCGCCACTTTTGGCGACGGAGGCGGGAAGCGACGGCGCCGTCAGTGCCAGCGGGCTTGTCTTTGGCACTTACCTGCACGGCTTCTTTGACAGTGATGAGGTGCTGGCGGGTCTGCTGCATCATTTCGGCTGCCCGGCGGCCTTGCCGTTGCTGGACCGGGATGCGCTCAAGGAGCATCAATATGACCGGCTGGCGCGCGAGTTGCGCCTGGCGCTGGACATGGAAAGGATTTACAGCATTGCCGGAATTGTTTGACTATAGCGGCGGCGGTGCCAGGCTTTGCCTTGCATTTGCGCTTGATACGCTGTTTGGCGACCCGCCGTCGCCTTGGCATCCGGTTATATGGATGGGCAAGGTTGTGGAGATAGTTGACTGGGGCATGCCCGGCCGCGAAAAGGGGCCGGCCGCAGAACGGGTGGCGGGAGTCGCTGTCGCGGCTGCCCTGCCCGTCGGAACTTTTCTGATTGCGCGCGGCCTGCTGCGAAGCCTGCCGCGGCCGCTCCAGGGGGCGGTGGATGTGGCGCTGTTGTCAGTCTCGCTTGCCGGACGCTCGTTATACGAAAAAGCAGGCGACGTTCAAAGGGGACTGGCCAAGAATGTTGATGAAGGGCGCCGCCAGGTCTCGCATCTGGTTGGCCGGGACACCGCCAGGCTCGATGATGATGGCGTCACCAGGGCGGCTATCGAGAGCGTGGCGGAAAACTGCAACGATGGCGTCGTGGCGCCTATTTTCTACGGGCTTATTGGCGGCGCTCCCCTGGCGCTGGCTTACAAGATGGTTAACACGCTGGACTCAATGATTGGCTACCGGAACATGCGTTATGGCAACTTCGGCTGGGCCTCGGCGCGGCTCGACGATGCCGCCGGCTTTGTGCCGGCGCGCCTTACGGCTCTGGCGGCTGCTTTGGCCAGCCCGGCGGTAGGCGGCAGCTTGACCGCCGCTATCAGAGTTTTTCATCAGGAGGGGCCGCAGCACGCCAGTCCCAACGCCGGCATCTGCGAAGGAGCCTTTGCCGGCGCTTTGGGAGTGCGCCTGGGCGGGATCAATTATTACGACGGCGTGCCCGTGGAGGCGCCCGAGATGGGCAAAGGGTTGCGAAGACCTGATTGGGACGACGTCAGCCGCGCCGCCAACCTCATGTATGTTACCGGAAGCCTGGTATTGGCGGCGGGTGTCTCCATCCGTTGGCTGTTGCTGGGCCGGCGCTGGCGATGAGCAGCCGCCTGGCAAATGGTGGGAGGCATTGATGGCGGGCCGGCGGGCCAACCACGACACGCTGGCGCGGGTGCTATGGGAACAGACGCGGCAGCAGGGCTTTGTTCATCTTTACACGGGTGATGGCAAGGGAAAAACAACAGCGGCGCTGGGGCTGGCGCTAAGGGCGCTGGGCCGCGACCGGCGCGTAGCGGTCATCCAGTTTCTCAAGCGGACAAGCATCAAGACCGGAGAACTGGTTTTCGCGGAAAAGATGGGCACGCCGTCCTTCACGATCCAGCAGTTCGGCGCCTCGCATTTTGCCTCTCCCCAGGAAAGGCAGAAAGTGGCAGCCAGCGGGCAGACAGTAGAGCGGGGTTGGCGGCGGGCCCGGGAGCTGGCCGGCAATGGCAAGCACGATCTCCTGGTTTTGGACGAGGTCACGCATATCGTCAAAAATGGCCAGATTTCGCTGGATGAGTTGCTGGAGTTGATCAGCAACAAGGCGGCTTCCCTGGAGCTGGTGTTAACCGGCCGCCATGCGCCGCCCGAGCTAATCGAAGCCTGTGATTATGTTACGGAAATGAGAGAGATCAAACATCCTTTTAACCGGGGGATCAGGGCGCGGGCAGGGACGGAGTATTGAGAAATTCGTGAGGCACACGGCGGACATTGACACAGATTTAAGGCAGGCCCCCGTCCATGGCGGCCGCCGCCGGGAGGCGGCGCGCCGGTTTGGGATTCCCAAGGAAGAGCTGCTGGATTTCAGCGCCAGCATCAACCTGCTGGGGCCGCCGCCGGCGTCGGTTGACGCCGTCCGCAAAGCGGTTGCCGAGATAGCCCATTACCCGGAGGCGGCCTCCCCCGGGCTGGCTGCGAACGTGGCTGATTACCTGGGTGTTCTGCCCGGCGAGGTAGTGCTCGGCAATGGCAGCACTGAGATCATTTACTGGCTGGCGGCGGTGCTGGCCCCCCGCCGGGTGCTGGTAATCGACCCAACTTTTTCAGAATACAGGCGCGCCTGCCTGGCGGCAGGAGCCGAGGTGAGCAGCCTGCTGCTGCCGGAAGCGGCCGGTTTTGCCCTGGACGTTGGGCGCGTGCAGTCGCATGGTTTTGACCTCGTTTTTGTCTGCAACCCCAATAATCCCAGCGGTTACCTGGCTCCTTTTGATGAAATTGAATATTTGTGGGGCAAATGCCGCCAAGCGGGGGCCGGGCTGGTGGTTGACGAGGCCTTCATTGACTTTAGCGGCGGGGAATCGATCCTGACGGCCGGGCCGGTCGCGGGACTTTATGTCATCCGCTCATTTACCAAGTCGTTTGCGCTGGCGGGCCTGCGGGTGGGCTGCCTGGCCGCGACAGCTGAATTTGCAGCGGCGATCAGGCGGCGGCTGCCCCCTTGGAATATCAACACGATGGCGCGCGCGGCGCTCGAGGCCGCCCTGGCAGATCATTCATACCAGGAAAAAACACAGGCGGCAACGGCCCGGGCGCGAGAGCGCCTCTTTGCTGAGCTCGGTCAGATCGCCGGCATCGAGCCGCTCCCTTCGGCGGCAAATTTCATTCTCCTGCGCCTGGGCAATGGCGGCGCCGCGGCCGTTGTTGATAAGTTGGGCAGGAGTGGCATATTGGTGCGCGACTGCCGTTCGTTTCCAGGGCTGGGGGACAGTTATATTCGCATCGCGGTCCGGGCGGAGAGGGAGAACTATCAGCTGGTGTCGGCGCTTAAGCGCCTGTTTCGATAGGTAGTTGTCCGTTGTGAGACCGGCCGAAAATTATTGAGCTGTTTTAACGGGCCGCAGGTGGTTATGTCAGGCATCGATTCAAACAACTTGAAGGCCGGGGCCGGAAGCGGCGGCGGAACGCCGCTGGTCATTGCCGGTGCCGCCAGCGGCGTGGGCAAGACGACCGTGGCGGCCGGCATCATGGGGGCCTGCTGCCGGCGCGGCCTCAGCGTGGCGCCGTTTAAAGTGGGGCCGGATTACATCGATCCGGGGTTTCACGCCTGTGCCGCCGCCGCGCCGTCCAGAAACCTTGATACGTGGCTGACTTCCCC
This sequence comes from Actinomycetes bacterium, assembly GCA_021790115.1. Classification (GTDB taxonomy): domain Bacteria; phylum Actinomycetota; class Thermoleophilia; order BMS3ABIN01; family BMS3ABIN01; genus JACWAD01. The sequence continues at coordinate 22,597 of JAJYIM010000008.1, forward strand.
GGAGGAAGTGAAAAACATTTACCGGCGCGGCGCGGCCGGCGCGGACATCAGCGTGATCGAGGGCGTCATGGGCCTGTTTGACGGCCGCGCCGGCGCCCGCGGCGAAGGCAGCACGGCGGAGGTGGCGGCGCTTGTCTCCGGCGCCGTGGTGCTGGTGGCGGACTGCGCCCGGCAGGCTCGCAGCCTGGCGCCGCTGCTGGCGGGATTTGCCGGCTTTGATGAGGACGTGTCTATCGCCGGTTGCATTCTAAACAATGCGGGCAGCCCCGAGCACGCCCGTATCCTCAGGGACGCCGCCCGGGAGGCCGGCGTGCCGGTTTTGGGAGTTTTGCCCCGGCGTCCGGAAATGAGTTTGCCCGCACGGCATCTGGGGCTGGTGCCGGCAGGCGAGCGGGAGCATTTCCGGGAAAAGATGGAGCTTGTCACTGACCACGTTCAGGAAAATGTTGATATAGGCGCTCTGTTGGCCATTGCCAAGGCGGGACCGGCAGCGCGCCAACCTGAAATTGACAATCCATCATGGTTGGGCAGAGGCTGCGGTGAGCCGGAAAGAAGCGGCGGCGCCCGCCTGGCCGTCGCCCGCGACGAGGCCTTTTCCTTTTATTACGTGGACGGACTTGAGGCGCTGGCGGCCGCGGGAGCAGAGCTGGTCTGGTTCAGCCCTCTTAATGATGAAGGGCTGCCCGCCTGTGACGCTCTTTATCTGGGCGGCGGTTTTCCGGAGATGTTTGCGGACCGGCTGGAAACCAACGCAGCCATGCGGGAGTCGATCGCCGGCGCTATTGCCGCCGGGCTGCCCACCTACGCTGAGTGCGGCGGGCTTGTGTACCTGTGCCGGCATCTTGAGGTGGAGGGAAGGCGTTACCGGATGGCGGCAGCGTTGCCACTCAGTGCCCGCATGACCGGCCGCCGGCAGGCGCTCGGATATGTGGAGGCGACCGCCAGCCGCGGGAACATCCTCATGCCGGCCGGCGCCACAGTGCGCGGACACGAATTCCACTGGTCTGCAATTGATTGGGACGGTGGAAATTTTGCTTATAAATGCCGCTCGGGCCGGAGGGGCCGTTGCGACCCTGAAGGATTCTGTTCGGGCAGCGTGCTGGCCAGTTATGTGCATCTCCACTTTGGCGGCAACCGCGCCGCTGCGAATGCTTTTGTCGCCGCCGCCGGTGGCGCCGGGGAGGCGAGGGCCCGTGTCTGAAATTGATTTGGCCGCGGGCCGCCGCGCCACTGCTTTTGTTGTGCTTGGGCATGGCAGCAGGGCGCCGGAAGCTTCCGGGCTGCTGGAATGGGTGGCGCAGCGGCTGGCGGCCCGCACCGGTTGCCTGGCGTTGCCGGCGTCGCTGCAATTTAACCGGCCAACGCTGACAGACTGCTGCCGGGAGCTGGCCGCCCAAGGCGCCCGCCGCATTGTTATTGTGCCTTATTTCCTTTATGAGGGCAATCACATGCAGCGGGATATTCCCGCTCAGTTGGCGGCGCTGCGCGCCGAGCTGGCCGGCGTGGAGCTGGTGCTGGCGGCGCCGCTGGGAGCTGACGAGCGGCTGATCGAGGTATTGGTGAAGCGGATACTGGATGCCGGATCCTGGACGCCGGATAAACCCGAAACCCGAAACCTGAAACCCGAAACTGTGGTTATCGAGGGCGCGATCGAAAGTGAGAGTTTTGCGATCATTGATGCGTTGCTCGGCATTGGTGACATTGAAGATCCTGAGTACCAGGTTGTCAGGCGGGTGATTCATGCCAGCGGCGATCCATCGCTGGCTGAGGCTGTCGCATTCTCCCCCGGAGCAGTGGCGGCGGCCACAGACGCCTTGGCCAACGGCGCACCCATCATTTGCGATGTCAACATGACTGCGGCGGGAATCGCGCCCACTGCCGCCCGGAAGGGGCTGACGGTCGCCTGCGCCGTTGCCGAAAAGGAAGCCGCCGGGCTGGCCGCCGCGGAAGGGATCAGCCGCAGCGCCGCCGGCATCAGGCTGCATGCCCGCCGCTTCGGCTTGAGCGGATGCGTCGCCGCCATCGGCAACGCCCCCACGGCGCTGCATGAGGTGCTGCGGCTGGCGCAAGATGATGGCGCCCGGCCGGCGCTCGTGGTCGGCGTGCCCGTCGGCTTTGTCGGCGCCGCCGAAAGCAAGCAGGCGCTGGCGGATGCGGCCATTCCTCACATCACTCTGCCGGGAAACAGGGGCGGCAGCAACATCGCCGCGGCAATCGTCAATGCCCTGCTGCATCTGATGAGCGCGACAGGAAATGCGCGGCCCGGCGCCGCAAAATGAAGGAAAGGAAACAAAATACACAATACCTTTGCCTCTTTGCCATTTTCCTGGCTTGACAGGATTGCTGCTGACTGCAGGCATTGCGCGCCGGCGGCTGGAGGAGTTGTTGCATGAGCGCCATCCTGACATTGTTGACTTGGCAGAGTTATGACATTCTGAGTGATAGTGCATGGTGGATGATGGATGAAACCCGAAACCTAAAACTGTGACCGAGAAGGAAAAACCCGAGACTCGCAGCTCGCAACCCGAACCCCGGAAACCCAAAACAGGAGACAGGGAGCCGGGACAGCGCGGTTTTACCACCGGCGCCTGCACGCAAGCGGCGACGAGGGCGGCGGCGCTTACCGTGGCTACCGGCTATGTACCCTGCGAAGCTGCCAAGGACGGGAAACACCTCGGGGACCGGGAGAAGACAGGCTCGGTCGAGATCACGCTGCCAGGTGGTGAAACCGCTGTCTTTAAGATTACCATGCACGCCGAGGGAGTCTGCTCGGTGTTTAAGGACGCGGGCAGCGACCCGGACATTACTGATGGTGTCCAGGTTTTTGCCTGTGTTGTGGCCAGGCTGGACGGGCGTTTTTACGTGGACGGCGCCGAGGGTGTGGGACGGGTGACACGGGCAGGCCTTGCGGTAAAGCCGGGGCGGGCGGCGATCAACCCGGTGCCGCTTAAGCATATCCGGGATGAGGCGCGACGGGTGCTTCCCCGGGGAGCGGAAGTAACCGTATCCCTTCCGGCTGGCGAGGAACTGGCGCCGCGGACATTTAACCCGAGACTTGGCATCATCGGCGGCCTTAGCATTCTGGGAACGAGCGGCCGCGTGGAGCCGTGGTCCACGGCGGCATACCAGGAATCGCTGATTCCCCAACTGGACGTGGCGATGGCGGCCGGAATCAGGGAGCCGGTGCTGGTGCCGGGCGCCAAAGGGGAAAAGGCGGCGGTAGGCGCCGGGTTCGACCCAGCTGCAGTTGTCCAGTCGGGCAACTTCATGGGCATGATGATGCGGGCTGCCGCCGGGCGGGGCTTCCGGCGGCTGGCGCTGGTGGGCCATGCAGCCAAACTGGCCAAACTGGCCCGGGGTGATTTTGATACTCATTCGCGCCGCTCGCCCATGCCGCTCGACGTGCTGGCAGATGCAGCCCTGGCCTGTGGCTGGAGCAGCCGCCAGGCGCAGGCGCTGGAGATGCTGCCTACGACCGAGGCGGCTGTCCGCAAGCTGATGAAAACCGGCAAATGCGAAGTGCTGGACGAGGTAGCACGGCGGGTGGCGGCAACGGCGTCAAAGGAGTTTGGCTTAAAGGCGGAGGTTTTATTAACGGGCAGCAGCGGCGAGGTCGTGGGAAAGGCTGCCCGGCAGGAGCAGAGCGCGTAGGCACAGGGCGCATGCATGAAAAAGCCTGCCGTCTGCAATTTTGAATCATGGTAAATGAAAAGCTACACAGCCTATACGTCATTGGCGCCGGGCCAGGCGTGGAAGAATTGCTGACTCCCCAGGCACAGCGGCTGATAAAAGAGAGCCGTTTTGTTGCCGGGGGCAGGCGGTTGCTCAACCTGGCGCCGCCGGACGCAGAAAAATTTGCCATCGGGGCGGATCTGGAAGAAGCGCGAAAGTTCATTGAGCCCAGGCTGGCAATGTCGGATGTGTCGGTGCTGGCCAGCGGCGATCCGGGCTGCTATAGCATCATGACTTTCTTAAAATCACACTTCGGGGAAAAGGTAAAAGCAGTGCCCGGCATTTCTTCAGTGCAACTGCTGGCGGCGCGGCTGGCGGTTCCCTGGCAGGACTGGCGGCTGGTCTCCCTGCATGGCCGGGACGGTCTGGAGCAGGTGCGGACAGAGCCTCGGCCTGTACTTTTTTTCTGTGACGGGCGCACGCCGCCGCAGGCCGTTGCCTCGCAGTTGTTGAAAAAAAATGCGGACCGTTGCTTTGCGGCCCCGGCCGCGCAGCGCCGGCTCGGGCGCGTCGTGATCGGAACAAGCCTGGGCGGCGCCGATGAGCAGCTCTGGCAGGGAACCCTGGCCGAGGCTGCCGCCGGTGATTTTCCCGGGCACTCACTCTTGTTGCTGCTGCCAGCCGGGCCGGGGGACGCAGCGCGCGCCCCGGCGCCGCCTGCGCAGGCCGCAGCGCCCGGGATTCCCGACCATCTCTGGGCCCGGAAAGAAGGCGTGCCCATGTCCAAGAGCGAGGTTCGGGCCGTGCTTCTGGCAAAGGCGCAGCCGGCCCTCCGGCGCGTCATCTGGGATGTAGGCGCCGGCACGGGTTCCTATGCAGTGGAATGCTCGCTGCTGGCCCCGGGAGCCCGCGTGATTGCCATCGATAAGAACAGGGACGCGTGCGTCCTGATAAAAGAGAACGCCGCCCGCTTTGGCGCTGATCTGGAAACAGTGTGCGCCGCTGCCCCCGCCTGTTTCGCCGGACTGCCGCGTCCGGATCTGGTTATCATTGGCGGCCACGCAGGCAGCCTGGCGGAGATTTTTGCCAGTGCCATAACAATAATCAGCCCCGGCGGCCGCATAGCCGTCACTGCGGTTCTTGCAGACACAAAAAAGACAGCGCATCAATTATTTGCCGCCTCAGGCTTGAAAGAACGCCAGGCGACCCGGGTTGCCATCGCCCGTGGTGAGGGCCATGCATGGGTTGAAAGCAACCCGGTAATCCTGTTCACAGGGGACAGGGAATGATGCAGCTCGCAGCTCGCAGCTCGCAGCTCGGAACTTTATTCGGCGTTGGCGTCGGGCCGGGCGACCCCGGCCTGGTCACCGTCAGGGCGGTCGCGGTCATTCGCGCCGCGCCGGTTGTTGCTTTTCCGGTCCATCGAAAAGGCGGCGCCAGCCGCGCTCTTGACACTGTGCGGCAGCATCTTAATGAGGAAACAAAAAAACTGCCGTTACTGTTGCCGATGACCAGGGACAGAAATCGGCTTGAGCAGGCCCATTCGGAAGCGGCGCGGCTACTTGCCGAGGCGGGCCGGGGCGGGGACATCGCCTGCCTGTCGCTGGGAGACCCCCTGTTTTACAGCACTTTTGGCTACCTGGCCTGCAGGTACCCGGGGCCGGTCGAGATTATCTGCGGCGTGCCGGCAATGAGCGCCGCCGCGGCAGCCATCGGCCTGCCGCTGGCTTCGGGAGACACGCCCACCGCCGTTGTCACCGGCGCCGATGTTGAAGGGCTGGCGGCCGCCCTGGGAATGAATGCTTCGCTTGTCATTCTCAAGCCGCGGGCGCTGCCGCCGGCCGCCTTTGACTTGCTGGACAGATTTGGCGCCTGGGGGCGCGCCAGCGCCGCAATTGAACTTGGCGGCGCGTCCCAGAAAATCATCCGCGAGCTTGACCGCGCGGCCGCGGAAACGCTGCCATACTTTGCCGTTGTCTGGATTCAGCCCAAAAAGCGGATGCTGGATTAGATTAAAACCCAAAACCCAAACTTGACAAATAGAAAATAATCGTTTCAATTTTTTTGAACTTTGAACTTTGAACTTGGAACTTGGATCTAAAAACACTGTTTATTTTGTTGGCGCCGGGCCCGGCGACATCGAGCTGATCACGGTCAGGGGGATGCGCCTGCTGGAGCAGGCCGATACCATTGTTTACGCCGGCTCCCTGGTCAACCCGGAGCTGCTCAAGTTTAACCAGGGGGTGGAGCTGATTGACAGTTCTCCCCTGTGTCTTGATGACATAATAAAGATAATTGTCAACGAAAGCCGCAAGGGCCGGAAGGTAGTGCGGCTGCATAGCGGCGATCCCTCGCTTTTCGGAGCCATCAAGGAGCAGATTGCCAGGCTTGGCCGGGAGGGCATCGCGGCTGAGGTTATTCCCGGGGTCTCATCGCTCGCCGCAGCCGCCGCGGCCCTTCCCGGCGAGCTGACTGTGCCCGGCGTTTCCCAGACGGTGATCATTACCAGGGCGGCAGGCAGGACGCCGGTGCCGGCATCGGAAGATATCGGGGCCCTGGCGGCGCACAAGGCCACGATGGCGATATTTTTAAGCGCGGGCTTGGCGGCGGCGGTGCAGGAAAAACTTGGCCGCCATTACTCCCCGGAGACGCCGGTGGCGGTGGTGCAGCGGGCCAGCTGGCCTGATGAGAAGATAATCCGCACAACCGTGGAGCAAATGGCGGCCGCCATGGAAAAGGAAGGCGTCAACCGCACGGCAATCATTCTGGTTGGCGCCGCGCTGGAGCAGCAGGGCGAAGAGTCGCTGCTTTACGCGAGCGATTTTTCTCACGGCCGGCGGGGCCCGGGGCAAAAGCGCAGTGGCGGGAAGGAGAGCGGGTGAGCGGCGGACGCCGCATCAGTTATTTTTCCCTCACCGCCGGGGGGGCCTTGTTGGCCCTGAAGCTGCGTGAGCGGTTTGGCGGGGTGGCGCATCTGCCCCGGTGTCAAAGCCTGGGCTGCCGGCATTGCGACCCCTTTGACAGCATCAGCGAGGCGTTGCCGCGCAGCTTTGACGCCGGCGAGACGGCCGTCTGCGTCATGGCCGCCGGTGTCGTCTTCCGGGTGCTGGCGCCTCACCTTAAGTCCAAGCAGGAAGATCCGGCGGTGATCATCGTTGACGAGGCCGGCAGGCATGTGGTGCCGCTGCTGGGCGGGCACGCCGCCGGGGCCAACGGCCTGGCCCGTGAGATTGCCGGTTTTCTGGGCGCCGAGGCGGCGCTGACCACCGCCAGCGATGTCCAGGGGAAAGTGGCGCCGGACGAAGTGGCGCGCCGGCTGGGAGCCGTTGTTGACAATCCTGTAGAGTTGCGCAAGGTGACGGCCCTGCTGGTTGACAGCAGGCCGGTCTGCATCGAGTCGGCCCAGAATCCGGAAATACCGGGCTACGGCTGGCTGGCGCCCGGCGGGGACCCGGGAGGCTACGCTGCCAGGCTGCTAATTACTCACGCTGCAGACGGCGAAGAATCACAAGCCGCAGGTGGTGTGAAAGCGGGTTCCGGCCGGAAGCGGCCGGCTCAGATTCCCACGGCGCGGCTGATCTGCCGGTCTGTGGCCGCGGGCGTCGGCTGCCGCCGTGGCACGGCCGCGAACAGAATCATTGACGCCATCAGCGCCGTTTGCGAGGAAAATGGCGTTGACCGGCGCGCGATCGGCATGCTGGCCTCCATCAAAGCCAAACAGGATGAGGCCGGCCTGGCCGCCGCCGCGGCCCAGCTGGACGCCGGCCTTGTTTTTTACTCGCCGGCGGAGCTGAAAGCAATGAACCGGCCCGGGTCAGCGTTCGTGGAGGAAAAAGTCGGCGCCGCGGCTGTTTGCGAGCCGGCGGCGCTCATCGCCGCCGGCAGCGGGGGTACATTGCTTGCCGCCAAGACCAAGGCCGGTCCCGTCACGGTGGCGCTGGCGGCTTCTCTGGGTCAATTTCCGCCTGGGGAAAAAGCCGGCCGCGGGCAGATTTTTGTGGTCGGCACGGGAGCGGGCACCGGCGCCACGCTTACCGAAGAGGCGCGCCGGGCGATTCAGGCGGCCGATGTTGTTGTGGGCTACCACACTTATGTGGATCAGCTCCGCCGGATATTTCCCGGCAAGGAATATATCTCCGGGCCGATGGGAGCTGAGCTGGACCGCTGCCGCCGCGCCCTGGAGCAGGCGCTTGAGGGGCTCACCGTGGCCCTTGTCTCCAGCGGTGATGCCGGTGTTTACGGCATGGCCGGACCGTTGCTGGAGATGGCCGGCAGCGAAGATCCGGTCAGCGTTTTTGTCATCCCGGGCGTGACCGCCGCCCAGATTGCGGCGGCCAGGCTGGGAGCGCCGCTGATGAATGATTACATCACGCTTAGCCTCAGCGATCTGCTTACTCCCTGGCGCGAAGTCATCCGCCGCGTCCGGCTGGCGGCAGCATCAGACATGGTTATCTGCCTCTACAATCCGGCCAGCAAAAAAAGGCGGGCACTGCTGGCGGAGGTTTGCGCAATTTTTCTTAAGGTCCGGCCGCCCGGGACTCCGGTGGGCTGGGTCAGGGATGCGGGCGGCCCCGGAGAGTCTGTTCATACAGGCGTGCTCGGCGACCTGCCCCGGGCCGCCATTGACATGCGCACGATCATTATCGTCGGCAATTCCCAGACGGAGCTACGCCGGGGGATGCTTATTACCAAAAGAGGATATGAGAAGAAAGGTGTTGATCAAGAACCCGCGCCTGATTAGCTAAACTTGAAAGCATAAAACCTGAAACATGAAACGTTGTGTCTACATCATCGGCGGCACCACCGAAGCCAATCGCGCTGCGGCGCGCCTCGAGGCTGAGGGCTGGCGGGTGGTGATGAGCGTCGCCACCGCGCTCGGCGCAGGTCTGTCTCAGGCGGCCCTCATCCAGACAGGGCCCAAGGACGCGGCGGCCATGGCCGCCGGCGCCGTGGCTGCCGGGGCGGATGCAATTCTGGATTGTTCCCATCCCTATGCCGTTCGCGCCACCGCTGAATCGCGCCGCGCCGCCGGTCTTGTAAAGATACCATATCTGAGGTATACGCGGCCTGCCGCGGCCACGCCCGGCGCCGACAAAGTTGGTTCATGGCGGGATGCCGCCGGCCGCCTGGCAGAGGCAGGCGGGCCCGCCCTGCTTGCCATCGGCAGCCGCAACCTGAACTGCTTTGTTGCGACGGGTGTTGATGTTACCGCACGGGTGCTGCCTATGCCGGAATCGCTGGCGGCGTGTGCAGCGGCGGGCATCGGGCCGGGAAACATCATTGCCGCGCAGCCTCCATTCAGCACGGATTTTAACCGCGCCTGCCTGCGCCGCGCCCGGGCGCGTGTCCTGGTTACGAAAGATTCGGGAGCCGAGGGAGGCCTGCCAGAAAAACTGGCGGCAGCCGAGGCTGAAGGGGCGCTGGTGCTGATGATAGTCAGGCCGCCCGAGCCGGAGGACACCCTCTACGACCTGGACGGAGTCGCCCGCATGCTCGCCGGGCTGCCAGTCCCGTGAGCGCCGCTGCCCAAAACAGGGCCGCCCCCGGCCGGCGTCGCGGGCGCCTCTTCCTGTGCCGACTGCGCCTGGCTTTTGGTTTTTTTACAATTCTGCCTTTTTCCGGCGCCGGTCCAATCAGCGAGGTGGCCGGCGCCGCGTACCTCCTGCCGGTGATTGGCGCCGTCCTGGGCGCGATTGAAGGGCTGGTGGCCTGGGGCTCCGTGCGGCTGTTTGGATCACTGGTGGCCGGCGCCGCCGCCCTTGCCGCGGCCCTGCTTCTCACGGGCCTGCATCACGCCGACGGGCTTGCGGATGTGGGTGACGCGGTCATGGCGCATGGAAGCCGGTGCCGGCGCCTGCAGGTGCTGAAGGATCAGACGCTCGGCATCGGCGCCGCCGGGGCGCTGCTGATCACATATTTGTTGTCTTGGGCCGCCATTGCCCAACTCGCGTTCCTTCGTCATGGAGCGGTCCTGGTCGGCCTTCTGGCGGCCGCAGAAGTTTGCGCCCGGACGGCACTGATATTTGCCGCCGCCTTGAGCAGGCCGTCTCACGCCGGCAGCGGCAGCGAGTTTATCATGACTCTCCGGGGGAAAAGCGGAGCCGCCGGCTTTGCGGCTGCTTTCCTGATCCTGGCCGGCCTGGCGCTGCCACTGGGCGTTGCCGCCCTTGCCTCGGCGCTTGCTGCGGCCCTGCTGACGGCAGCTCTCGTAGCGGCAGCGGCGCGGCGCTTATTTGGGGGAGCGGGCGGCGACGTGCTCGGCGCCACGTTGGAGCTGGCCAGGATGATTTGCCTGCTGGCGCTCTTGCTGGCGCTGAACGTTCTCTGAGGCGGAACGATTTCTTGGTTGCCTGCGGGCCAGTTTGCCGGCCCTAGTTTTCCTCCGGCGCCGGGTAACTGTGAATCGCCACCGCCAACTGGTTGGCGATGCTGTTGATGGTATAGCTCATCGATGGCGTGAAGGGCTTTCTGTCCGGGAAAACCAGCGCCATTGCCCCAACCACATCATCATTGAAGACAATCGGCAGGGTGCAAAGCCTTTCATTTTCTGCGCCCACCTGTTTGAAAATGTACATATCGCCTGGGTGCAGATGGTCCGGATCGATCTCATCCTGTGAAATGAGGCGCCGCTCCAGCACCGCCCGCACGAGCATTGTGCCTTCATCAAGGCTGCGCACTTTCAGGTGTTGAGGGACCGGGTCAAGACCGGAAAAAGCCAGATTGGCCAGCGCATTTTTCTCCCTGTCCAGGTAATAGATGCTGGCAGTGCGGCAGCCCAGGTGTTTCACGATTGCGTCAATCGCCTGATTGGAAATTTCCTTCAGGTCAAAGGACCCGGCGCAGGCAGCCGCCACATCCCCCAGCAGCGTCGCCTTGGTCAGCTCTTGGAGAGTCTGGCTGTGCAGCATTGAGTTTTGCACTGCCAGCGAGGCGCGGTCGGCAATGACCTGGATTAACTCCCAGTCGCCGACCGTAAAAGCAGTCTTTTGCTTGTTGCCAATTCCAAGCACGCCTTCAACGACGCCATAAATTTTAAGCGGCACCGCCAGCGCCGATTTCATGCCCAGGCTTTTTAAGAAAGGCGACTCGTCTCCATCCTGCTCCAGGTCGTCAATTTTCTTGGGAGTTTCTTCGGCCGCCGCCCGTCCCAGCAGGCTCTCGCCAACCTTGATCCGGTGGCCTTCGGTCGGCGCCGTTGAGCCGGTCGCCGACGCCCTGTACTCGAGAAAGCGGCGGCTTTCATCCAGCAAAAAGATGACAGCGGCGTCCATCTTTTGAAAGTAGCGCACCCGGGTGACCAGTTCTGACAGAACCTTATCAATGTCAAGCGACGCCAGGCCTGCTTCCGAAATGGCTTCGATTGCCTCCAACGACTTTCTCGCCAGCCGTTCTTTTTGATAAACGGCGGCATTTTCGATCGCCAGGGCTCCATGAGAGCCAAGCACGCCGGCAAATTCCACCTGCTCATCGGAAAATGTGCGCATCCGGTCTGTCTGGATCAGCCAGGCGGCGCCAATGGGCCTGTCGCCTGATATCAGCGGCACTACCAGGCTTGATTTGATCTGACATTGATTGATTCTGCTGGCCGGGATGCGGCCGTCGCCGGCAGCGTCATCAATGGCGAGCACCTGCCTGTTTTCAATAGCCGCTACGCCGGTTCCCAAATCCTCATACGGCAGCCGCAAGCGGATGGGATCACCCTCGTTTTCATAAACGCCGTACCGGGCTCTTCTTTCCCACTGATCATCCTCAAGCAAAAAAAGGACGCCGGCATCGGTGCCGGTAATATAAGCAAGGCTTTCCAGCACGATCCTGACGGTTTTATCTTCATCAAGGCTGGACATTACCGCGGAGCTGATGCGCAGAGCAGTTTGACGAATGCGGGAAGCGAGCGCCTGTTCCGTGATATCATTGGCAAACATTGTCACATGCACCGGAATTGCCTGTTTGCGCCTGCGGGCAGGGATGATGTCAAAAGACCAGACCGAGTTCCTGTCCTGCGCTGACGGCAGCGTAAGCTCCTCGGAAGCAATTTGCTTCCCCTCGGCCACGGACTTGTCCATGAGAGCGGAAAGCTGGGCGGCGGTCTCTTGCGGAAATAATTCTGCCAGGGAAGTTTGAGCCCGGCCACCGGCAGAAATGGACAGTTGTTTAAAGGCCTGGTTGCAGTCAAGCAGCTTGTAGCCGGGGAAGCCAAAGCGGGCGTAAGCCAGCGGCGCGTTTTTCAGCGCCTCGCGGGGACTTCTCAGACGCCGCAAAAACCGGAGGATAATGAAGGTTGCGATGGCGGCCGGCAGCACAAGCAAGGCCACTGCCGTGGCGGGCCAGATTATCACCGCCGCATTCCCTGTAATGTCAGTCGCTGCCAGAAAAAGTGACATGGTTCTTCTTTATCCGGATGGACGGGATGTTCGCGGCATTCACTTTCAGAAGTGACCTTTTCACTTCTTGCCATTCGCCGGCGGCGGTGCGCCCGCGCGATGGATATGGGAGTTGTGGATGACTACGGCCAGCTGGTTGGCGACGCTGCTAAATGTGTCGATATCGGAGCTGGAAAAATGTTGGCGTTCCGAAAACGCTATCGCCATCCCGCCGACGATCTCATCCTGATAGATAATCGGCACCGCCGCCCGGCTGGTGTTTTCGATCCCCAGCTCTTTTAATATAAAAGCTTCCGTCTTGGAAGCTTTCTCGGACGAATCTGTCTCATGTGTGATAATCCGGCGCTCCCTCACCGCCCGGGCCAGGAATGTGTCCTGGTCGAGGTAGATGGTGGCAATCTTCTCTTCCACATTCGCCGGATGGCCTAAAAACGAGATGCTGACCAGCGCCTTTTGGGCCGGGTCAAAATCGAACAGGCTGGCAGCCTGGCAGTTTAATTGCCGGTAGATGGCTTTAAGGGCGTTCTTGGCGATATCAGTGATGTTATTGAGCCCGGCGCACGCCGCGGCTACGTCCCTGGTCAGCGCCACCCGGGCCAGCTCGTGCAGCGTTTGGTTATGTTGCAACGAGTTTTGCATCGCCAGCGAGACGCGGTCGGCCAGGATCTGTATCAGCCGGCTTTGCTCGCCGGAAAAGAACGCCACTTGCCGGCTGCCCAACTGCAGAATGCCAATAACCTTGCTGCCAGCCCGCAGCGGAGCCGCCAGAACTGAGCTGATGCCATTTTTTTCAGAAAAAGGGCAACTGCCATCCCGGCAGGCCTCGTCCGGGCATACCTCATCTTCGCGGCCGGCGGTATCATCAATTTTCAGGAGTGAGCCTTGCTCAAAAGCGCGCCCCGCCAGGCCTTCTCCCGGTTTTGTTTTCAGGCCGGGCTGCCAGGCGCCGGAGCTGCCGGCCACTGCCAGAGATCTGAGGCACTGCCCGGATTCGTCAAATAGCATGATCATGGCTGCGTCTATTTTCAGCGCATCCTGGGTCCGTATCACCAGCTCGCTCAACACTTCATTTAAGCTAAGTGATGTCAGACCGGCTTCGGAAACAGACTCAATCGCGCCCAATGATTTTCGCACGGCCCGCTCGCGCTCATAAGCAGAGGCATTGTCAATTGCGAGCGCCACCTGGGCGCCAATCACCGTGGCGAACTCAACCTGCTCGGCAGTGAACTGTTTTTGCCTGTCAGTCTGGATCATCCAGGCGGAGCCAATCTTGCGATTTCCGGTAACCAGCGGAATGACCAGGGCGGACTGAATGTTGAACCGCTCCAGGTTTTCTTTCTTGAAACGGGGGTCTGCGGGCGCGTTTTCGATGGCGATGGCTTGCTTGTTTTCCACAGCGTCAACGCCGGTAGGAAGGTCAGCGCAAGGCCAGCGCAGCTGATGGGCCAGATCATTTGTGTACTGACCCCAACCGGCGGCGCCGACCCAGTGGTCTTCCTGGAGCAAAAAGAGGCCGCCGGCGTTAGTGCGGGCGATATAAGCGAGACTATCCATTGCTACCTGGATTGTCTCCTGCAGGTTCAGGCTTGACATCACTGTCGAGCTGATGCGGAGCGCCGCGTCGCGCGTGCGGCTGTGGTGCACCGCCCCGGTCACGTCGAGGGCAAAGAGGCTGACCGAACCCGGGCTTTTGCGGCCGCCGGCAACCGCCGGGATGAGATGGACATTCCAGTAAGAGGTGTGGCCGCCCTTGCCTGGCGTCGGAAATTCTTTGGCCGTCACCCGGGCTTTGGTCGCAACAGCCCGGTCGATCAATTCCGCCAGCGGCGCCGCAAAATCCCCGGGGACGGAATCAAGCAGAGTTTGATGAACCTTACCATCTGAGAACAGTTGCCTGAAGGCTGCATTATGGCTGGTGATGGCATACCCGGGAATGTGAAACTCTGCATATGCAAGCGGAGAAGAATCCAGCGACTCGCGCGTTTCGCTTATTCTTCCGATGAACCGGCGGGTGAGCAGCGATGCCAGCGCCGTCAAGGCCCCAAAGCCGCCCACGGTCGGGGCGACCCAGAGAGCTTCCTTGGCGAGGGGTTCCAGCTCCGTGGCCAGCTCGAAGATCATCGCGATCAGGCCGGTCGCCAGCACCTCCAGCGGGCTTAAGAAAAACGCAGCAGCGATAATGGGCGCTGTGTAAATAAAATCAATCGGCTGAAAACTAACAAAGACGTGATCAATAACCAAAGCGACCAAAAGCAGTGCGCCAACGGTAAGCAGCAGCAGCGCGTGCCTGCCGGGGAAATTTTTTGGCAGCCGGAACAACTTATTTCCATTTTCGTGACAGGCCGGCCAAGCCTTCCCGCCAGAAAAGGCGCCAGAATTCCAGCCGCCGCCAGCGGTCATATTCTGCCCGGCGGCGGGGATCTGTCAGCACCTCCCGCGCTTCGTTGAGTTCTTGCATTTTTATGGTGGCCCACTGCCTCTGCTCAGGCGGGAAAGCGTCGGGATGATATTTGCGCACCAGAATTTTATAGGCGCGGTCAATCACCTCCGTCGACGCGTCCTGATGGACTTCCAGAATTCTGAAATAATCTTTCAAATCATTATCGGCGTGGGGGCTTATGACTAAATAGTATAGCAAGGAAAGGATAGTTGCTCATCCAGGCATTTATGCCGGTCATTTAGAATCTATCTCAAAATTTGGAGACGCTTTGCTCGTCGCCAGGATGTCCCCTGGTGAAGTCAGCAAAGAATGAAGTCGGCAAAGAATTTTCTGGCCGGGGGCGAAGGGGAGCAACCGGACCCCTGGCGAAGTTTTGTTGTTATGGAAGCCTGGGGGGTGTCCAGGAGAAGGCTGGCGCAGCCAAAGCGAGTCACCGCAGCAACTGCGCCAAATACAAGGTTGCCACCTGTTCTGAATTGACCTAATAGCCTATCGAAATAGGCTCCAAGGCCCCTAGGCGGGTACCTTCCCCCGTGCTTTTGATAATTGCCATCCCCTGGAAGGCTCCGCGGAGAAACCGCCGTCGGCGGCAAGGTCTGCAAAAGAAGTGGATTTAAGCCGGCTGATCACCGACTCCTGAATCTCGGCCCAGACGGGATACACGGGGCAAAGCTCGTCACGGCCGCATTCCCCTTTTGCTCTCAGGCAACGGTTTAAAAGGATCGGCTCCTCAATTGCCTCAATTGCCTCGAGCAGGTCAATGTCGGCGGGGTCGCGGGAAAGCATGACGCCTCCCTGGTTGCCGCGCAGGGTTCTAACCAGTCCGGCGCGGGCGAGCGTGCGCATGATCGTGGGCAAATATTTCTCCGGGATGTCCTGGCTTGCAGCAATCTCCTTCGTCTGCACCACTTCCCCCGGCTCAACGACAGATAGATGCAGAAGGGCCCTGATAGCGTAATCTGCTTGTCTTGTAAGCTGCATCTGTCACCTCCTCATGTTTTGCTTAATTCTTTATCTTTGAATCTGAAAAAGCTGCCCGTCAATAAAGCCAAAGATCTGCGGGACTTAGAATCTCTCTCAAAAGGCATATTCTGCTGCGGCCGGCTGCAAAGGCGATGGGCGGTGTCCTCGGAGCAAAAAGTCCAGGGCGTACCGCAGGGGTACGACTGCGGGCTTTTTACTCCTGCGTCCTTGCCCATCGCCTTTTCGCTCGGCCTCGCTACGAACTGCCTTTTGAGATAGATTCTTAAGACAGCTAAAACAGCTATTAAGCAGCATATCGCGCCGCCTACTGCGGTTGCCATAGGGGAAAACCCCCATTTTTGTTACCAGTTTAACTAATTAGAGTAACTTGGCTGGGAATAATCGACCGGGGGCATCATTAAGAATTTATCTCAAAAGGCACATTCTGTTACGAACAGCCTTTTGAGATAGATTCTAAGCTTTTCCTGACACCCCTCTGACAGCTTTAATCGGGGATTACCAGCGCTTCTCCAGATTTAAGAGCTCGCGCGCATAGCCTATAACACAAATAGGAGAAACTATAAACTGGTAAAGAAGGAAGTAAGCCAGGAAACCAATGATGTTGCGCCTGATTTTTAGCCCGAGGAAATTGAAAACTGATTTCTGGAACCGGAGCATTACCAGCACGATCAGGGCGGTAAGCGGCAACACCAGCAAAGTCAGCGCGCCCGCCAGGTAAAAATAGCCGAGCAGAGCCAGAACCACACCCGGCAGGAAAGCTGCAGTAAAGAAGAAATCAAGCGGGGGAAAAAGCAGGTCCAGGGCAACGAAGAAGCCGGCAAAGCCGCGCCGCTTCCAGACAATGGCGAGATGGTTTTTAAGCGCCTCAATCATGCCGCGCGCCCAGCGCTGCCGCTGGCGGAAGAAACGGCGGTAAGTCTCAGGGACTTTAGTGAAAGCAACTGCCGTGGGCTCATGGTCGACTTGATGTCCCTCCCGCAGCAGTGCCCACGTCAGCATGATGTCTTCGCCGATGCGGTTGGGCCAGCCGCGCGCCGCTCTCACAACGCCGGTGCGGAAAGCGCTAAAGGCCCCTTGCGCTACCAGCGTGCCCCTGTACATGCTCTGCTGGCGCTTGACAGCGCCGATAGCGAGGAAGTAATCCCATTCCTGCAGCCGGGTAAAGTGAGTCGCCCGCGAATTTTTGGCCAGCACGGAGCCGGCAACGGCGGCGCATTTCGGATTTGCGACCAGGCGGGCCACGATCCGTTTGAGCGCCTGCTTGTAAATGAACGTGTCGGCGTCGATTGTTACCAGCACCCGGTGCGAAACTGCGTCAAGGCCAGCATTCAAAGCCGCTGCCTTGCCGCCGTGGGGAATGGAGAGGATGTTAAGACCAGGTTTCTGAACTGATCTTAAATAGTTGAGTGTGCCGTCAGTGGAGCCGTCGTCAACAATGATGATCTCGATTTCCTCAGGATAATCCTGTTCATAAATGCCA
This sequence comes from Actinomycetes bacterium, assembly GCA_021790115.1. Classification (GTDB taxonomy): domain Bacteria; phylum Actinomycetota; class Thermoleophilia; order BMS3ABIN01; family BMS3ABIN01; genus JACWAD01. The sequence goes on from JAJYIM010000008.1 coordinate 39,554, forward strand.
CGCAGCGTATCCGGCAGATTTTCGACCTCATTGCGGGCGGCGATCAGGATGGAGACCGGCGGCAGCTGGATGTCCGGATTCAGCCCGGCCTGCCGGTATCCGAGCAGGTTAAGCAGCAGGAATGCGTTCAGGTATCCGGGAATAATGGCGACGAATGCGACAAGGACGAGCGCCCCCGGCAGGGAAACGAGTCCCGCCAGGTCCCTGGTCCAGCCGGTTGCCAGCACGCAGGCGACGCCGGCGAAAGCCAGCGCGCCCAGGTTCGCGAGCGTGAAGCGTGTCGCCAGTCTTGTGCGAGGCAGGCCCCCCACCAGCCTGCTGCCGCCCGTGGCGGTTTTTACGGGAGCGTTCATGGAAGCGAAGTGGGATCTCGCAGAAAAAGACCCGTGATAAGATTCTGCCCGATCTGCAAGAACCCTTCATTAAGCGGATGGTGGATGGTGGATTAAAACCAAAAAGCGGATATTGGACCCTGGACCCTGGATGCTGGATTAAACCCAAACCCAAAAACCCAAAGCAACAACCGTTTGGAGTAGATTTCTGGTGAGGCAATTCGACAAATTGATAAATAGAAAAAATTCGCTATAATTTCTCGGAACCCGGAACCCTAGAACTCGCAGTCTACCGCCGGGCAGCCACCGGCGAACTCGGCGCTGGCGCGCACGTGCTCGGTCTTCTCTCCTTCGACAACTTCCCCGGCCAGGTATAAAACCTGCTGCTGCCTGCTGCCGTAACGAAACACGGTAATCCCCTTGCAGCCCAGTTCATAAGCCAGCAGGAAGGCTTCCCTTACTTCATCGATGCCGGCGTCGCGCGGCAGGTTGATGGTTTTGGAGACGGCGTTGTCCACGTGTCTTTGAAACGCCGCCTGCATGCGCACATGCCAGTGCGGCTCGATGTCAAGGGCGGTGCGAAAAACATCCTTGACGTCTTTTGGGATCTCGTCAAACTCCTGGACAGAGCCGACCCGCGCGATTCGCATCATCAGCTCGTCGCTGTAGAAGTCGCGCTCGCGCGCCACCTGCTCAAACTTGGCGTTCATCTCCAGCAGGTGCGTCCCTTCCATCACGTCCCTGACAAAGGAAATGGCGAACAGCGGCTCAATGCCGCTGCTGGTGCCGGCGATGACGCTGATAGTGCCTGTGGGGGCAACCGTGGTGACGGTGGCGTTACGCATCGCCCGGTAGCCACGCTGCTGCCAAAGGCTGCCTTTAAAATTGGGAAAAGAGCCGCGCCTTGAGGCGATCTCCCCCGATTTGGCCGCGGCCCGCTCATGGATAAACTTCATAATCTCCTCACCCTTGGCCAGGCCCGCGTCGGAGTCATAGCGGATTCCCATCTTGATCAGCGCCTCGGCGAAACCCATCACCCCCAGGCCAATCTTGCGGTTGGAATTGGTCATCTCGGTTATCTCCCGCAAGGGGAAGCGGTTGGCGTCAATGACGTTGTCTAAAAAATGTACCGATATGTCAACAAGGCTGCCAAGGCGCTGCCAATCAATATCGCCGCCGCTGACAAGCTTGGCGAGGTCGATCGAGCCCAGGTTGCAGGATTCGTAGGGCAGCAGCGGCTGTTCGCCGCAGGGGTTGGTTGTCTCCATCGGTCCCAGCTGCGGCGTTGGATTGACCTCGTTAATACGGTCCAGGAAGATCATGCCGGGATCGCCCGTGCGCCAGGCGTTGCCGGCGATCGCCTCCAGCACCGGGGCAGCCCTGAGGGTGCCGGTCACCTTGCCGTTGCGGGGATTAATCAGCTCAAACTCGCCGTCTTTTTTGACAGCCTGCATGAATGAGTCAGAAGCTGCGACGGAAATATTGAAGTTCTTCAGGAACCCCTCCTGCTGCTTGGCGCCGATAAACTGGAGGATGTCGGGATGGTGAACGCTCAAGACCCCCATGTTGGCGCCGCGCCGGCGGCCTCCCTGCTTGACTACTTCCGTGCCGGCGTCAAAGACGCCGATGAAGCTTATCGGCCCCGAGGCAATGCCCTTGGTTGACCCCACCCTGTCGCCCCGCGGGCGCAGGCGGGAAAAAGAGAAGCCGGTGCCGCCGCCGGCCTGGTGGATCTGGGCCATGTGCTTGGCAGAGTCAAAAATGCCCGTGATCGAGTCCGCCACCGGCAGCACAAAACAGGCGGAGAGCATGCCCAGCTCTGTGCCGGCGTTCATCAGCGTAGGCGAGTTGGGAATGAACTCGCCCGATGTCATCATCCGAAAGAATGTTTCTTCCGCGGTGGCGGCATCGTCGTCAAAATTTGTCTCCACCGCGGCGACGTGGCCGGCAACCCGGCGGAAGAGCTGCCCGGGGGTCTCCGTTACGTTGCCGTCATCATCCTTGACCAGGTAACGCTTTTTTAGCACTGTCAGCGCATTTAACGGCAGCTTCAGATCATCGGTGACGCCGAGGAACTGTTTTGAGGCGCGCAGCTGCGCATGGCGGCGGCGGTAAGTGATATAAGCCTTGGCTACATCCGGCGGGCCGTTGCTGATGAGCGCCTCTTCAACTATGTCCTGGATTTCTTCCACGGAAGGCGCTTGGCCCGGGTAGCGCCGCTCAAGCTGCGCCACCGCCTTGCGGGCCAACTCATCGGCAATGCGGCCGTCCTGTTCTCCCACAGCCGTGACTGCCTGGTACACGGCATGCTGAATCCTGCCGGCATCAAAGGGGACAAGAAGGCCGTCACGAGACCGGATCTGTTTAATCGTGTTTTTGGGCACTTCCCAACTTTCAGGCAAGCAGATCTACCGATGCTGCAGATAACCTTTTTGGTTGGATTCCAATTACTTCTACCCGGCAAAAGTTATCTTGAACCGCTGAAATCTTGCCCGGGGCGCCGGAAACGCAGTACAATAAGCAAGAAAGTTAAACAGCCGTTCAGGTTCGTGCGGGCGAAAAGAAGAGAACTGTGGCGGTCTCGAGCAAGGAAAGGAACATATGTCTTTATTTTTGGAACTCTCCGGTGAGTTGGAGTGCACTGCCTGCGGGGTGCTATGCGAAAAAGTCATCTACCCCGCCAACTGTTTCGACTCCGGTTGCAAGTACATTTACTCCTACGACGAAGGCAATTCCACTTATTTTGGTTGTCTCTACAAGGTCTTCAGCGTTGAGATCGACCTGGATGGCTTCCATGAGCTGGAGAAGCGCAAAGGTGGTTTTGGCGCGGTCAAGGTGGCGGGGCCGCCGCTGGATCAGTGCAGCGTCAATGTGGAGAAGGCGTATAACCGCGAGCAGTACGAGGAATCCTGCCGCCGCGCCCTCATTGAGCATTTCTCGCCACGGCGGTAAATTTCCCCTTTTGCGAGGCCGGGTTGCGCCGCGAGCACTTTGAAAGGCTGGTCGAGGAAGCCTTGGCCGGCCTGCCAAGCCGTTTTGCATCCCGTCTTGAAAATGTCTCCATAAACGTAGCAGATTGGGCTACGGCGGAGCAGTTAAGCAGGGCGGGCCTGAATGATCCTCACCGGCTCCTGGGCCTGTATGAGGGCATTCCCCTGACTGAACGTCCCCGCGGCTATTATGGCGTTCTCCCCGACCGCATTACCATCTTTCGCATTCCCATCGAAGAGATGTCGGCCACAGATGATGATATCCGCCACCAGGTGCGCGAGACAGTCATGCATGAGCTGGGGCACTATTTCGGCATGGATGAAGAGCGGTTGCGGCGCAACCGTAAAGATCACCACTAGCTGGCTGAATTTTCCAGACTGCTTGCGCCTGGCGCTGCCCGCCCTTGCTGCTTACGAACTTGCCAATTTGCTTTGGCAGCGTCAGAAGAGGGGAGAGATCAACAAGCGGCAGGCGCTGGGGATCATGTCTGACTTCGAGCGGCTGCCGCTTAAGCTGGTTCCTGGCGATGTTCCGGGGCTTGCCGCCCTTCAGATCGCTCGCAGTACCGGATGCACTGCTGATGACGGCGCCTTTCTGGCGCTCGCCCGGGGCCTTGACGTTCCCCTGGTCACCGCCGACAAGAGGCTGGTGCGCTTGACGGCCGGCTCGAGACTTGCTTCACATGTTGTCTGGCTGGGAGATTGGCGGTAGGCTCCGCGTATTTTCCTGTACTTGTCAACTTGTGGGCATAATTTTTCCCTTTCACAAAAGTTCGCTGGAGGAAATTTCCACAATTTTGCGCGTGCATTTCCCCCTCCCCTCGGATAAAATCCTTGCATGCCAGCCACACCCAAGGAGCCCAAGCTTCCCCCGCGTGAACGAGTCTTCTCCGGAATGCGGCCCACCGGCCGCCTGCATCTTGGCCACCTGCTGGGGGCGCTACCCAACTGGGTGAGGCTGCAGGATGAATACGATTGCTATTATTGCGTTGCCGACCTGCATGCACTCACCACCCGCTTTGACAGCGTTGAAGATATGAAGCAGGACGGCGTCGAGATGGTGGCCGACTGGATCGCAGCCGGCATCGACCCGGGGCGCAGCATTATCTTCCGCCAGTCGGAAGTCAAGGAGCATAGCGAGCTGGCGCTGCTGCTGGGAATGATAGTGCCGGTTGCCTGGCTGACGCGGGTTCCCTCTTATAAAGAGCAGATCGGCGAGCTGGGCCAGCGAATCGCCACGTTTGGCTTCCTCGGTTACCCCGTATTGCAGACTGCCGACATTATCCTTTACAAGGCCGGCCGTGTGCCGGTGGGCGAGGACCAGCTGTCGCACCTGGAGCTGGCCCGCGAGATTGTGCGCCGCTTCAATGGTCTGTATGGGCCCGTCTTTCCCCAGCCGCGCGCCATCCTCACCGAGACGCCGCGCCTGATGGGACTGGATGGGCGCAAGATGAGCAAGTCCTACGGCAACACCATTGACATCGCAGAAGATCCGGAGATGGTGCGCAAGAAAGCAATGTCGATGTTCACTGACCCCGCCCGCCAGCGGCTAAAAGACAAAGGCCATCCGGACCGCTGCAATGTTTTTTCCTACCACAAGTTTTTTGAGGCGCCGGCTGCTGAGCTTGACGAGATTGACAAGGGCTGCCGCGCCGCGAGCATAGGTTGCACACAGTGCAAAACGCGGCTGGCGGACCGCATCCTGGCGGTGCTGGACCCGATCCGGGAGCGGCGCCAGGCGCTGCTGGCCGAGCCCGGCCGCCTGGCAGCAATTCTTGAGGACGGCCGCCGCCGCGCCCAGGCCGCCGCCGCGGAGGTTTTAACGGAAGCATGCGCCGCCATTGGCATATGAACATAGTGGGAGATTAGACTGGTGCCCGGGCGCTTTGACATCGAGTTGTTTGACCTTGACCTGGAGGTGTTCCAGGGGCCGTTTGACCTGCTGCTGGCCCTGATCCTGCGCGAAGAGGTCAATATCTTCGAGGTGTCTCTGGCAGATATCGTCATTTCCTACCTGGAGCGCCTGGAGGAAGAAGCAGAGCTGGACATGGAAGCCGCCAGCGAATTCCTTATTTTGATAAGCGCCCTGATGGAGATCAAATCGGCGCAGCTTTTGCCCCAGCCGGAAGCGGTTGAACTGGAAGAGCTGACGCCGGAAGAGGCGCGGGACGAGCTTGTCATCCGGCTCGTGACCTATAAGAAATTCAAGGAAGCGGCAGCCTGGCTGCGGAGCCGCTATGATATCACGCGCCGCTGGCATTATCGCAGCGCCCCCATGCCGAAGCTGAAGCGCCGGCCTGAATCCGAAGTGCCAAACAGGCACGACCCGGCAAAGCTGGCGGCTGCCATTGGAGCGCTGCTGGCCGAGCCGCCCCAGATCCGCACTGACCACATGATGATGGCGACCGCCAGCGTCTGGGAGCAGATGAAGGCAATCCGCAGGGCGGTCAGGCAGCGCTCACAGGTTGCATTCGACGAGATCATTGGCGGCGCCGACAGGATCACGCAGGCCGTCGCCTTCTTCGCGCTGCTGGAGATGTACAACTCCGGCGAACTCAACGTTGAACAAGAGCAGCTTTTTGGTCAAATCCTTATCTACGAAGCGCGGAAGGACAAGAAAATCGCTTAAAAACCAGTTTCGAGTTTTGAGTTCCCAGTTCCGAGTTTAAGGAATCGGATGGAGGCCAATTTGAATGAAGAGAAGGAAAGCAAGGATGAGGAAGCCCAATTTGGCAGCGGGGCCGGCCGGGACAATTTGGCAGACGAACTGGATATTGACTCTGTCTTGGTGGAGAAAACGCGGCTTGATCTTGATGGTGTTGAGGGGCTTGATTCTCATGATTTTGAACCCGGAACCCGCGACCCGGAACCCGGAACATCCGCCCTGGCTTACAGCATCGAGGCAATTCTTTTTATTTCTCCCGAGCCGGTGACGCTGGAGGCTTTATCCGAGGTTACCGGCGCCGCCGGCGAAGAGCTGGCAGGCGCAATCCAAGCCGTGCAGGAGAAATTCTCACAGGAAAACGGCGGCATTGTCTTTGCCGAGGTGGCGGGTGGCTTCACTTTCAGAACAAGCGACCTTGCCCGCGGCGCCGTTGAGCGCTTTTGCGAGCGGCCGGTAGATTATTCGCTTTCGCCGGCGGCGATGGAGACGCTTGCCATTATTGCCTACCTGCAGCCTGTGACCAGGCCTGAGATCGCCCGCATCCGCGGCGTCGGCGCCGACACAGTAGTCAACACTCTGGTTGACAAGGGGCTGTTGATGGAGGCGGGCCGCTACGACGAGACCGGCGCCATCCGCTACCGGACCACGCCGGCGTTCGAGAAGCTCTTCGGACTGGCCGACCTGTCGGCGCTGCCGGCGATCGAGGGTTTCGAGGCCACGCCGGAGGATGTCGATGAGCTGCGCGAGAAACTTCACCTGGCGGCGGAGAAGCGGCAGTAGCTTTAGTAGTGAGGCCGAGCGAAAAAGCCATGGGCAAGGACGCAGGAGTAAAAAGCCCGCAGTCGAACCGCTGCGGTACGTCGAGGACTTTTTGCTCCGAGGACGCCGCCCATCGCCTTTGCAGCCGGCTGCAGCAGAATATGCCTTTTGAGATAGATTCTAAGCGCTGTCCCGGAAGCGGCAGCCGCGCAAGGCGGCCAGCCTGGCGCCGTGCCACAAGCCGGCGGCAGCCTGGGTGGACCGGACGGCTATCTGCAGGCGGCGCTGGGAGTTTACGGCAGCGCTGTTCGTGTCCTGGGCAGTGATGTTCACGCTGCCACAGAAGATATACTGCTGGTCCTGTTGGCGCTGCTTCTGATCACCGCCAGCGGACTGGTTTTCTTCAACCGCGGCGCCGGCCGCGTCGCCAGTGTGGGCGGCTGCATAGCGGTGGCAAGCTGGGCGCCGCTGTTGGCGTTAAGCTTGATTCGTAATAGTTTGCAAGGCTGGCTGGACGCGATAAGCGCGCAGGCACAGGGAGACGTGCAAAGGCAGATCCTGGCAGATTCCTTGCGTCTGCTGGCAAGCAGCATTCTGAACGAGTCGGTTTCAGTTTTTCGCTTTTTTCCTTTTTGGCGGTTTTCCTGCTGGTGGCCGCAGCGGTGATTTGTCTGGTGCTGAAGCTGTGGCCGGGAAGCGTTCCCGCCCGCTAAACTTAGACAAAAAGTACAGGCATGCTATTGCCGCCGCGATTTCATCACCTGCCAGCCAAACCGGGGCAGCGCCGCCATCCGCCGGTAACGGCTGGGCTCCAGCCAGAGACGGTAGAGCCATTCCAGCCCGGCCCGGCGCAGCAGCCTGGGTGCGCGCGGGACCTGGCCGGCGATAAAATCAAAAGCGCCGCCTACGCCAATGGCGACCCTGACGCCGGCAAGCCGGTCCCGGTTGCGGTCGATCCAGAAATCCTGTTTGGGACAGCCATATGCGACCGCCAGGACGGCGGCTCCGGACTTGTTAATCTCATTGATAGTTGTTGGATTGACATCTGCGTCGGGGTCGTTGTCGCTGGCGCCTGCAATTTCCAGCCCCGGGAAACGGGCGTACAGGTTGCCGGCAGCCTGCCGGGCGACGCCGGCGGCGCCCCCCAGCAAGAAAATGCTGTGGCCTTCGCGCTCACAGAGGCCGCAGATCTGGGGCAGCAGATCGGTGCCGGTGACCCGCCCGGCAAGCGGCGCCCCCAGCATCCTTGACGCCCAGACGATGCCGACGCCGTCCGGCACGTTCAGCTCGGCGCGGTTAAGCAGCCGCATTAAGCGGCCACTTGTGCCGGCCAGCATTACGTATTCCGGGTTGATTGTCACCACCTGTTTGCAGCCGGGTGTCTTTAGGAACGCGCTGATGCGGTCCAGCGCCACACGCGCATCAACAGGGTCCACGTCAACGCCAAGTATTTTAAGCCGCGGCGGCGGTACGTTATTCTTGAAACGGTTGCTCTCAGGCTCTTTCATGGTTAGCCAACACCTGTTCGTAAATATTTATGATTCTGTCGGCTACCTGTTCCCAATCGTAGCGCGAAGCGGTTTGCCGGGCGCGGGCGCCAATTTCAGCCAGCCGTTCGGGCGGCATGTCAAGTGCAGCATTAATTACTGTGGATGCCGGTTTTTTGTCCTGAAAGTCCGTTAAAAAACCGTTTATACCCGGATCGATCAATTCCCGGAAAGCCTCGATATCGTTAAGAACAGGGACTGTCCCCGCTGCCATGGCTTCGGCGGCAGAGAGGCCGAAGGCCTCATAGTCGGAAGCTGAAACAAAAAGACGGGCATGGGCCAGGGCGGCCAGCATCTCTGCCTGGGGCAGCTCTCCGGTAAAGGTGACGGCTTTGTTTAACCCGAGCCTTACTGTCAACCCCTCCAGTCCTGCCTGAAGTCCTTCCCAGTCGGGACCGACCACGATTAGCGTGGCGCCGGGCCGGGACTGCCGCACTGCCGCCAGCACCTCAATCAGCCTGTCAACCCGCTTGTTTTTGGATATTCTGCCGATAAACAGGAGCTCTTCGCCGGCAATTTTTTTTCCCAAGCGGGAGAATGTGGAGAAGTCAATCCCATTTTCAATTACGCAAAGCCGCCGGGTCAGGGGCGCGAACAGTTTTTCATCGCGGGAGCTGCAGGCGATCACACGGTCCACGCCACGCAGGGCTGACCTTGTAACCGTTTGGAAATACATTTTCTTGAAGGAAAAATGCCAGTCGGTGTGGAAAAACCCCCCATGCGTGGACAGGACTACAGGTTTGCCGTGGCGCCGGCGCCAGGCGCCCAGCAGCTCGACAAAGAAATCCACGCCGTGCACATGGACCAGGTCGTAACGGGGAAGGAGCTCCAGGAGCCGGGGGGCGATGAAATACCTCGGGTTTCCTGACGAGGGCAGCCGAATGACATTTGTGCCCTCGATGCGCTGGAATGAAGGCAACCGCCGGTTGGTTTTGAACATGTAGTCGAGGGTGGCGACATCGCCTTGATGGCCGCGTTGCCATAGCTGCGCGCAGAGGTTGGAAACGTATGTTTCCATTCCGCCGGTACTGGGTAAATACTGCCGCACTACCTGGAGTGTCTTCATTTATTTACGGTCTCAAAATTTATCATTTGGGGAAAAAGGCGCCCGTGACGGCAAACACAATAACCTTTTTTCGCGGCAAAATGTGAGAAAAAAGCCGCCGGTACTGAAGTTTATCTAGTTTTGCCGAATATGGTAAAGTTTGTGTCTCTTTCATTATTCTTTTTCACCGATTGGCGCCCTTTTTTTCGGCGGCAACGTTAGCTGCTCCAACATTCAATAGGTAAAGAGAAAGGCGGAAACCATGAAAAAGGCGTTACCAGTTCTTCTATTGGGAGTGGCAGTGCTGCTGGCGGCCGTTGCTTTTGGTTGCGGCAGCTCCTCCTCTCCCGGCTCTGCAATCGACAATGCAATTAAAAACAGCGGCAACGTCAAGGCCGAGCATGTGGACTTTAACGTTGCCCTGGGGGTGAACGGAGATCTGTCAACTGCGGAACCTTCGCTGAAGGGCCTGCTGCCGCTGAACCTGACGATTGATGGCGGCGCGGATGTTGATATGAAGGATGCGAACAACCCCAAGGCCCAGGGCAATATCAAGATTGGTGGCCTGGACAAGTTATTTAGCAGTATTGGACAAACACAGGGCGCCAGCTCCCAGACAACGATGGGTCTGGGATTGCTAAGCGGCATGCTTTCCAATATTGATTTTGTCCTTGTTGACAATGATCTTTATATCAAGGTCGGCGGGAACTGGTACGACACCGGCAATTTGTCTTCGGCTGCCAGCAACTTGAATCTTCCTACAACAGGCACCACCGTAAACAGCAACTGCTATCAAAATGCAGTTAAGGACACCAGCAAGTTCGGGTCCGACAAGATATTCAAAAACTTGCAAGACTTGGGCACGCAGTCAATCGATGGCGCCAACACCCATCATTATAAAGCAGACATTAATTTTGACTCCGTGCTTACCCAGGTGGCGAGCACAGCCCGCGACTGCGGCGACGCCCAGGCGGCGGGTGGCATCGAGGCCGCCAAGAGCCAGATCGGCAGCGTCTTCAAGACGGCTTCGGTGGAGATGTGGATCGGCGATGACAACTACTTCCACCAGGGGAAGCTGGATCTGGCGGTGGACCCCGGCACAATTGTCAATCTCATCGGCAGCACGGGCGGCAGCAGCGCCCAGGCCGCCGCGGTGGCAAAGGCGCTACAGTCCGTCACGTTTAATGTGACGGTGAAGCAGTCTAATATCAATGGCAGCTTCAATATCAGCAAGCCGCCCGGCAATATCCAGAAATTGTCGGATGTGCTGGGAGGGCTCACGGGCAGCAGCGGCCTGCTTGGCAGCAGCAGCGGCACTGGCACAGCTGCCGCCACTACCGGAGGATAACGTAACCGGTCTGGGACGTGTTCTTAAGCACAGCGATAAGCTGATTTTGGTGAGGGAGGCGGGCAAGCCCGCCTCCCTCACGCCTTTGGCCCTTTTCCGATCAGATTTATTTATTCTTAGGGAGAGGAGACGGGATGAAAAGCCTAAAGGCCCGTTCGGACCGGCTTTAAAAAGCGGGAAAAGGCTTTTCGGTGTTTGCTCTTATAACCGCAGGTGCCCTTGGCCTGCATGTGGCCACAGCGGCGGCGGGGGGATATTCTACAGGCACAACTCTTCACATTAGCAACGCCGCCGGCGGCCAGGACTGTAGCGCCATTGGTGTCTGGAACTCCGCCACCTTGACCTGCACCTTAACCGGTGACGTAACCATGACCGCCGCGGTTGACGGCATCCACATAGACAGCGACGGCGTCACGCTTGATGGCAATGGTCACTCGCTGACAGGGACCGGCGCCCTCTCGACCTACGGGGTTTATCTGTCAGGCAGAACGGGCGTCACCATCAAGAACCTGAATGTGACAAATTTCTATGACGGAATTTATCTTTCAAATTCCAGCAATAACACTGTTTCCGGCAACACCGCCAGCTCGAACAGCGCCTTTGGTATCGTTCCCAGCACCTCCAGCAACAACACCATTTTAGGGAACGCAGACGGTACAAATAATTTTTGTGGGACAATTACATACCCGCGCGCGCAATTAAAAATACACTCTGCCCCGGCGGCCGGGTCTGTGGCGCACTTAAGAGCGATTCTGCGGGACTGGCAGGCGTGAAGACAAGGCAGGAGCGCCGGGAGTGGCCTGGAATGGCTTGGAATGGTCGGCCGATTTATGCAATTTGCGGGATTCTGGCTATGCGCGCGGGACTACTCAAACAGTCCTCGAAGCGTCAAACAGGCAATGCCCGCACCCCGCCAAGGCGTCCTTCACCTGGTAAATTCATCCGTCTGCAAGCCGTCCTCAAACCCCTGAAATTAGCGCGGTGTGTGGTACATAGTGTGGTAACCAGTGAAGCAACCCTTAGACTGCAGGTTAACAAGATGGCTAGTTGCAATAGATAAAATGTATTAATTTGCAGGTAAAACAGTGTGGTGTCGGAGGGGGGACTTGAACCCCCATGAGGTTATCCCTCACTAGGCCCTCAACCTAGCGCGTCTACCTGTTCCGCCACTCCGACGGGCAACCGGATGTTGGATCCTCGACTTTAGATGTTGGAAAAACAAGCCAGGCTGGCAGTATTGGTTTTTACTGAAACTGGATTATAGCAGAGCCGCGCGGGCGGGCAAGGAGAGGGCAGGAGGCGAGGATCGGCATTGGCAGGTTTGATTGCTGAAGTTTGAGAGGGACGCGGGGCTTGGCATCCGTCCGGATGCCAAGCCCCGGAAAAACAAAACCTTGCCAGGCTCACTGGGGCGCGTCATAACGTTGAAACGAAAAGGCGCCTTAAAGCCCCGAAAAAGAGCGAGGTTATAAAGCAAGCAACTCCTCAGCGCTGTCGGTGATCCAGGCGCCGTCGTTGATGCGTGCGCGGAAGCAGTTGCCGCAAACGTACACGCCGCCGCCGTCCTCGAAGCATACGTGCATGCTCGCCGTTTCCTGGCAGCCAGCTAGCTTCACGCCGCACGCTGCTTTTTCATCGACGGGCAGACCCCTGGTGTACTTGATGTTCATTACCATTCTTCTCAACTCCTTTCAAAACCTTGTAAAGATAACGATGCTTTACTCTGGTTTATATATCGGCTATTTCAGTTAGAAGTTAGACGCTTCATGGTTCTTCAGGGATTCGAATCTTCAGACAGAGATGAAATGTATTTGAGTTGATGAGAGATGTCACCTTTCTCCCTTGTTAACGCCGCCGGCCGCCTGTTGAACTTACCGCGATGTTGATAAAATGATAATTGCAGGCCGAGCGACCGCCCCCCTGGGGAGGAAAGTCCGGACACCAAAGAGCAGGGTGCTGGGTAACGCCCAGTCGGGGAAACCCGCAGGCAAGTGCCACAGAAAGCAAACCGCCCGCCCGGCGCAACGGAGGCTTTGGAAGGCTCCGGGCGCCGGGGGGCAAGGGTGAAAGGGTGCGGTAAGAGCGCACCGGAGGCGTGGCGACACGTCTGCCAGGTAAACCCCACCCGGTGCAAGGTCAAATAGGAGGGTGAATTCGGGTTGCTCGCCCGGCCCTCGGGTAGACCGCTTGAAGGGCGCGGCAACGCGTTTTCAAGATAGATGGCCGCATAAAACAGAATCCGGCTTACGGGCCTGCTAAGCCAAAGGCTCCCCTGGGGGCCTTTGGTATTTCAAAAAAGGTTTACCGAACGCCGCTTAAGACTATAAAATCATGCAGTGGTATTTCGGTTGCGGCTTCGGTGATGTTGCGAGGCCGATAATCTGATCGGTTTTAGGAGGTGCTGTTTGGGCGGGCAAAATAACGACAAGGAC
>JAJYIM010000009.1 GCA_021790115.1 Actinomycetes bacterium
GTTCCCTCGGGGAAATGAATCTCCGGGGCGAAATAAGGCGAGCGGAGCTGACTGACCGACCGGCGCATATGCCAGATATTCCACAGGTTCTGGATTCCGTCGCCCTGGTCCCCGTATAAATGACTGCTGAACTCCGTTATTGCGGGGAAAGTCAGCAGGCAAAAACAGGCAAAGTAAATTAAGAGCGGCAGTCCAAAGACAAGAAAGCGGCGGCGAGAGGCTAGACGCCGCAGCACTTCTTGTACTTCTTGCCTGAACCGCAGGGGCAGGGCTCGTTACGCCCCACTTTCTGCGACTTTAGCTGGGTAACCGCGGCTGCGGCAGGGGCTGCGCCGGCAGCCCCTGCCGCCGCTGCTCCTGCCGCAGGAGCAGCCTCGGCGCCGGCAGCGAGCGGCGCCGGCGTGTAGCCGTCATCATAACTGTAGCTCAGGTCCTCCTGGCGCCGCTGGGGCATCTGTTCGGCCGGAATGCGCTTCATGTGGAAAATCGTCCTCGCGAAGTCTTCTTTAATGGCGGCCAGCAGTTCCTGGAACATGTTAAAGCCTTCGGTCTTGTACTCGGCCAGCGGGTCCCGCTGCGAGAGGCCACGCCAGTGGATTCCCTCCCGCAGGTAATCCATGTCGTAGAGGTGTTCCCGCCAGCGGCTGTCAATCACGCCCAGCAGGACCAGCCGCTCCAGTTGGCGCATGTGCTCGGAGCTGAAGTCCTGTTCTTTGCCGGCGTACTGCGACCGGGCGTCCTCGACCACCCGCTCCACCAGCTCGTCGGGAGTTGCGTCTTCAATGTCAACATCTTTCTTGCCAAATGAAATTTCATAAATTCCGCCGAGGGCGGCAAACAGCGCATCCCAGTCCCAGTCCTCCGGGTAAGTGTCCTTGTCGGCATATTCAAGCGCCGTGGCAGCGAGCACGTCCTCAATGATATCCTGCGCGTCTTCGCTGATATCGCCCCCTTCAAGAATCTTCTTGCGCTGCTCGTAAATAACTTCGCGCTGTTTGTTCATGACGTCGTCGTACTCAAGCACATGCTTGCGCGTCTCGAAGTTTTGCTGCTCAACTTTTCTTTGCGCGTTCTCCACGGTCTTGCTCAGCATTTTATGTTCGATGGGCGTGTCCTCGTCCGGTCCCAGCCGGTCCAGGATGTTGTAAATCCGGTCGCCGGCAAACAGGCGGATGAGGTCGTCCTCGGCGGAAAGGTAAAAGCGCGACGCGCCGGGATCTCCCTGGCGGCCGCTGCGGCCGCGCAGCTGATTGTCGATGCGGCGGCTCTCGTGACGCTCTGTACCCAGCACATACAGGCCGCCCAGCTCCCGCACTCCCTCACCGAGCTTGATGTCAACGCCACGCCCTGCCATATTTGTCGCTATCGTCACCGCTCCCCGCTGGCCGGCGTCCTTGATGATCTCTGCTTCCTTTTCATGATGCTTGGCGTTGAGGACATTATGCTTGACCCCGCGGCGCGTAAGCTTGCCGCTCAGATCCTCGCTGGTTTCAATCGATATCGTGCCCACCAGCACCGGCTGGCCCCGCTTGTTGCACCCGGCGATGTCATCGATGACGGCGTTGAACTTTCCCTTCCTTGTTTTGTAGATAAAGTCATTGCGGTCGTCGCGGACCATTGGCTCGTGCGTGGGAATGGAAACGACTTCGAGTTTATAGATATGCATGAACTCGTCGGCCTCGGTCGCCGCCGTGCCGGTCATGCCGGCCAGTTTCTCGTACATGCGGAAATAATTCTGTAGCGTGATGGTGGCCAGCGTCTGGTTCTCCTCACGAATGGTCACCTTTTCCTTGGCCTCGATTGCCTGATGCAGGCCCTCGGAGTAGCGGCGGCCCTCCATGATGCGGCCGGTGAACTCGTCCACAATCAGAACCTCGCCGTCTCTGACTACGTAGTCAACATCCTTCTGGAAAAGAGCATGGGCGCGCAATGCCTGCATCAGGTGATTTACCAGCTGGCCGTTTTTTGACTCATAAAGGTTCTCGAGACCCAGCTGTTTTTCCACCTTGGCTACGCCGGACTCGGTCACTGAGACCGTGCGGTGCTTCTCATCAACCTCGAAGTCGTCTTCCTCGCGCAGCAAAGGCACAATGGCGGCAAATTTGTAGTAGGTGGCAGCCGCCTGCTCCGGAGCCCCGGAAATAATAAGTGGTGTGCGCGCCTCATCAATGAGAATACTGTCCACTTCGTCGACGATGGCAAAGCTGTGCCCCCGCTGGACACGGTCTTCGATATGCAGGGCCATGTTGTCGCGCAGGTAATCGAAGCCAAACTCCGAATTGGTGCCATAGATGACATCGCAGGCATATGCCGCCAGACGCTCATCGGCGGGCATCATATTCCTGAGCGTGCTGACTTCCAGCCCGAGGAAATTGTAAATGGGGCCCATCCATTCGGCATCGCGCTTGGCAAGATAATCGTTGACAGTGACTAAGTGCACCTGGTCGCCGCCAAGGGCATTGAGGTAGACGGGCAGCGTCGCCACCAGTGTTTTGCCCTCGCCGGTTCTCATCTCCGCAATCTTGCCTTCGTGCAGGGCGATGCCGCCCATCAACTGGACGTCAAAATGCCGCATGTTAAGAGTTCGGCCGGCAACCTCGCGCACAACCGCGAATGCCTCGGGCATGATGTCTTCAAGGGAGGCGCCGTTTTTTAGGCGTTCCTTAAACTCGGGCGTCTTGGCCTTCAGCTCGGCGTCACTTAAGGATTTGATCCCATCTTCAAAAGCAGTGACGGACGCAACCTGCTCCGTGAGCTTCTTCAGCTTCTTTCCCTCGCCGGCTCGAAGGACTTTGTCAATGAATTTAGGCATGGCCAATAACTATTTTAGCAAATGGGTGCGGTGCGGGAGCACGCGGCAGGCAGCGCTTGGTGTTTCTTGCAGTGAAACGCTGAGATAAATTCTAAATGGATTTACTTTGGCTCTATCAGCCCGTAATTGCCGTCTCTGCGGCGGTAGATGACATTGGTATCGTTGGATTCGGAGTTGCGAAAGACAAAGAAATCATGGCCGATCATCTCCAGCTGCAGGGCTGCTTCCTCGGCAGACATCGGCTTTACTGTAAAGGATTTGGTTTTAACAATCGTCGGCCCTTCTGTTCCCCCGGGCTCGTTTTTCATCTCAAGCCCAGCCGGCTCCGGCGGCAAGGAGCCGCGCACGTGCGCGTTATGGCTGATTAACTTGCTGCGATATTTCTTTACCTGCCGGCTCAGTTTGTCGGCAACCAGGTCGATGGAAGCGTACATGTCAGTGGAGGCGCCCTTGGCCCGGATCACAGGCCCCTTGGTGAAGATCGTCGCCTCGGCTACCTGGTTATCTGCGATGCTGGGGTTTTTCTCGCAGAAAAGCTCTACTTCCATGGTGCTGGCGCTGTTTAAATTCTTACCCAGCCTGGCCAGCTTGTCGCTCGCATAGGAGCGCAAAGTTTCCGTAACCGTGATATTCCTGCCCTTGACCTGAAAGTTCATCTGGTTCCTCCACTGCCAATTTGCAAATTCTTAGGTCAAACTCTATCCCTTCACCGTCCTGGCGAAGGTCCAGACATCGACTTCAACCCCCAGGCCTTTCCTGAGAGCACGGGAGCACTCGGCCGCTGTTGATCCGGTAGTGTATACATCGTCTATCAGCAGGACCCTGCCGTTGCCAGTTTTAGCGCCCTCGCGAAGGGCAACGCTGCCCGCCAGATTTTTTCGGCGTTGTTTGGAATTGAGCCGGTTTTGAGGCGGGGTGGGAAACTGCTTCTCAAGGAGGCCCTTGTGCGGTAGGCCCAGGAGCCGGGAAAGCGCCTTGGCGTACAGTTCCGCCTGGTTAAATCCGCGGGTGGCCAGCTTTGATCTGTGCAGGGGCACATGGGTTAGAGTAACATCTTTCTCCAGCACAGTCAAACGGGCAGCGCCAAAGGAAATTGCGGCCATCAGCATGGCCAAGCGCCGCTGGCCGCCGAACTTGAGGGCATGAACGAGGCTGCGCCCCGGCCCCTCAAAGTGGAAAGCCGCCCGGGCAGAGCCAAACGGCAGGCTACGCCCGCGGCACTCGGGGCAATCAGGCACTTTGTAAAGGCTGGGCTTGCCGCAACGGCTGCAATTCTCGGGCCCCACCGGAATCAACGCCCCGGCGCAGGCCCGGCATAGCCAGTTTCCGGAAGCGCCACAATGCACGCACCGCAGCGGAAAAAGAACCGATAACAGGTTGTCGAAAAAGCCCGGTCCGGGCAGATGAACTGTTAGATTACCATCCTCCACGGCAGCCTTTGTCGCTTCCACTTGAATTGACAGCGAGCGGGAGGATCATTTTCTCAAACAGGCTATATCAATGCAAGCAGACGAATCGACTGATTTGGTTTTTATCCAGAATCCAGAATCAAACATCCGCTTAGAGCTTATCCCGGTAGGTTATTCGTAGCGAGGCCGAGCGAAAAGTCGATGGGCAAGGACGCAGGAGTAAAAAGCCCGCAGTCGTACCCGCTGCGGTACGTCGAGGACTTTTTGCTCCGAGGACGCCGCCCATCGACTTTGCAGCCGGCCGCAGCAGAATGCGTCTACCGGGATAAGCTCTTACTCCATATGGCTCTCCGCCTCAATTACCGTGAACGGCTCCAGTTTGACTTTGGAGTCGATGACGCTGCCGGCGCCAATGACGCAACGATCACCCACCACGGCATTCTGGCCGATGCGGACGTCATCGCGGATGTAAGCCCCCTTGCCAATGATGCCACCCATTACCTTGGCGCCGGCCCCAGTCTGGGCCGCTCCCCATTTTATGACCCCTTCGAGCGACGCCCCTGCTTCGATGACACTGTGATCGCCGATGATCAAAGGCCCGGTGAGCTTCACATTTTCGTCAACGCGGCAGTAGTCGCCCAGCAGCACCGGGGGCTTTATTTTGGCCGATGCTGAAATCCGGGTGGCTTTGCCCACGTAAATCCCGGGCCGGCGCTCTTTCCCTGGTATCTTAACCTTAACTTTCCCGGTGAGCGCGTCAAAGTTGCCGATGCGGTACTGCTCCAGGCTGCCCACGTCGTTCCAGTAGCCTTCTGTTTCGAAGCCGTGAAACGGAATATTCTTTGTTGCCAGTTCGGGAAACAGCTGTTTGCCAAAGTCATAGAACGCATTCTTGGGAATGTAATCGAAGATTGCAGGCTCAAACAGGTAAATGCCACAGTTGCAAAGCCTGCTGAGCTCCTCGCCAGGGGCCGGTTTTTCCTGGAAGCCCAGGATGCGGTTCCCCTTGTCGCGGATGACAACCCCGAAACGGCTGGGATCTTCCACCTCTTTCAACGCCAGGGAAGCGATGCCCCCCGCCTGCTTGTGCTCGCGAAGAAATTTTGTCAGATCCATATCAGTGAGAGCGTCGCCACTGATGACAAGGAATGTTTCGTTGCCAAAAAATTTTTGCACATTCTTGACTCCGCCGGCGGTGCCCAGCAATTCTGGCTCCAGTGAATAACGCAGCTCGACGCCGACTTTCTGGCCGCGGCCAAAATAGTTGGTGATGGCGTGGGGATGATAATGAAGGTTGGCGACTGCCTCATCAAACCCATGTTTTTTGATCAAGCGGAGGATATGGTACATAACCGGACGGTTGACAATGGGAGCCATCGGCTTGGAGATGGAGCCGGTGAGCGGCCTCAAGCGGGTGCCCAGCCCCGCCGCCAGTACCATTGCTTTCAACTATTTGCCTTTCTTGGCCGCCGCCAGGCTTTCCCGGTATGGTTCCCGGTGGACTCCAGCTTCAGTAATAATGGCAGTCACGTTTTCATGAGGCGTCACATCAAAGGCAGGATTGCAGACTGGAGTGCCCGTCGTCGCGCACCGGGAGCCCTGGAAATGTGTAACCTCGGCGGGATCCCGCTCTTCAATCGGAATATGATTCCCATCAGGAAGACTCATGTCCACAGTTGATGTGGGCGCCGCCACATAAAATGGCACGTTGTGCACCTTCGCCAGCACGGAAACAGTATAGGTGCCTATCTTGTTGGCGACGTCGCCATTGGCGGCAATACGGTCAGATCCAACCACGACTGCGTCGATCTCTCCTTCTTTAAAGAAATACCCGGCCATATTATCTGTGATCAGGCAATAGGGAATGCCCTCCTGTTTAAGCTCCCAGGCGGTCAGGCGGGCGCCCTGCAGGAACGGGCGCGTCTCATCAACATATACCATGATGTTTTTATCCCGTTTAAACAGCGAGCGAATAACGCCCAAAGCAGTGCCGTAGCCTGCGGTAGCCAGCGCGCCGGCGTTGCAGTGCGTCAGGATGCGGGCTCCCTGGGGAAACAAGGGGGCGCCGTGCTCACCCATGGCCACACACATGGCAATGTCTTCCTCCAGAATTTCCTGCGAGCGCTGCTTGAGGCGGCGGCGGATCTGGCCGGGGTCGCCCTCCTTTTCGTAGATTTGAGCCTGTTGCTCAAGCGCCCAGCCGAGATTATAGGCGGTGGGCCTGGTTTCAAACAGGCCCCTGGCGGCCGCGTCAAGGTCTTTCTTAAGCTCGGCGTAGGTGTCTGCCGGCGATTGCATGGCCGCCAGTGCCATGCCCATGGCGGCCGCCACACCGATAGCAGGGGCGCCGCGGATCACCATTGTTTTAATTGAATTTGCTACTTCCTGCCAGGTTTGATGGTGAATGTACTTTTCATCAAGTGGCAAGAGGCGCTGGTCGATCATGACAACCTCGTCTCCCTGCCACTCGATCGTTTTGACGCTATAACCTGTTTTCGACACTGTTTTCCTTCAAAGTAATATTGTCCAGAAAGGAATCCCGCCTTCAGTACCCATTTAAATGGTTTAGGTTTAATCCACCATCCAGGATCCGCCTTGCTACGTTCCCTCGTTCCACGACGCCAGATACTTTTCCTGTTCCGCCGTCAGCTTGTCAATCGCAATCCCCATGGTTTTCAGCTTCAGCGCGGCGATTTCCTCGTCAATGTCCAGCGGCACCGGGTAGACCCTGTTTTCCAGCGATTCGGAATTCTTGACGATGAACTCGGCCGCAAGCGCCTGATTGGCAAAGCTCATGTCCATTACCTGGCCGGGATGGCCTTCAGCCGCAGACAGGTTTACCAGGCGTCCTTCGGCCAGCAGGTAGATGACTCGTCCATCCTTTGTGGCGTACTCCTCCATGAAGTCACGGACTGTGCGGTGGCCCGTAGACATGGCCTCCAGCGCCGGAATGTCTATTTCCACGTTAAAGTGGCCGGTGTTGCAGATGATGGCGCCATCCTTCATGGCTTCCATGTGCTCCCTGCGGATGACGTGCTTGTCTCCGGTCGCGGTGACAAACAGGTCGCCGAGCCCGGCTGCCCTGGCGATCGGCATGACCTCATAGCCATCCATGACCGCCTCCAGGGCGCGGAGCGGATCGACCTCAACAACAGTGACGCGGGCGCCCATGCCCTTGGCGCGCATGGCGACGCCGCGGCCGCACCAGCCGTAGCCGCAGACGACCACCTGCGAGCCGGCCAGCAGGAAATTAGTGGCGCGCAAGATGCCGTCGATGGTTGACTGGCCGGTGCCGTATCGATTGTCAAAAAGATGTTTTGTGTTAGCCTGGTTCACGGCCACGACCGGGAATTTGAGGGCGCCGTCGGCTTCCATCGCCCGCAGCCGGATGACGCCCGTGGTGGTCTCTTCGGTGCCGCCCAGGATTTCTTCGGCCTGGCCGGGATGCTCGGCGTGAACAACGCTGATCACATCGGCGCCGTCATCCATGGTCACATGCGGGTGATGCCCAACCGCGGCCTTGATGTGCTGGTAATAGGTGTCGTTGTCCTCCCCCTTGATGGCGTAAACGCTGATGCCGTACTCGGCCACCAGCGCCGCTGCCGTGTCGTCCTGCGTGCTTAAGGGATTGGAGGCGCACAGTATGACGTCGGCGCCGCCGGCCTTGAGGCAGCGGACAAGATTAGCTGTCTCGGTCGTGACGTGGAGGCAGGCAGAGAGGCGCTTGCCCGCCAAAGGTCTTTCCTTCTCGAATCGCTCGCGGATGGATGCAAGCACCGGCATTCTTTTTTCAATTAGCTCGACCTTGAGCTTGCCTCTGGCCGCGAGCCCCAGGTCTTTCACATCGTGGTCAACTTCTGGCACTGTCTGCTCCTTTTCTTTTCTAAACCGCCAAAGCCATTGCCAGCCGGCTGGTTAATTCTAAATACGCCTCATAAGGTGCGTAGGCTGGCAGCTCCTGACTGCGCGATCATTTAAAGCAAGCTGCAGCAGAAGCTTCAATCGAAGGCGGACAAAAAAATGGACATTTTCGCGGTAGAAGTATACTAAAAGCTACCGAGTTAGGGTAGGCGACGCGCCGGCTGACAGGAACACCTCTCCTTTACGGCGTCAGGCCAGCTGGTTTTTTAGCTCCTCGATTCTGATGACGGGCGATGGATCGAGTCCGTTCAGGAAAGCAAGGTAGAGGGAAACATAATCACCCATGAGGATGCTGGAAAACAAGCGCGCCAGGCGGCTGCGGCCGGAAGTGTGGCATTCAAGTATCTCTCCAGCGTAGTCCTTCAGAAGATCCGCAGTTATCTCCATCCGCTTCTTGTTCTGGTCATGCAAAAACTCATCTTTTAAATAAATAACACGGAATTTTTCCATCAGCGCCGCCGGGTGCTGCCAGCCGACAATCTCGTTGTGATTAAGTTCGGGAAACTCGTTTGAAAAAGCCATCATTTTTGAGTTTTCGTTGATTTGCGTTTTCCAGCGGCGGGCGGCGACAGCGGTTACCTCGGAGCCGTAAATGACAGGAACCCGGTCAAACAGTTTTGCCGCCAGCTCCTTGGCCGGGTTGCTTGCCAGCGGCATCTCCGGATCGTAAAGCTCCGCTAGCAGCGACAGCACGCCGGCCGTCTCTTCGACGTCGGCCTCCACTTCAGCGGCCAGGCCCAGGCTCTCCAGGCAGGCGGCGATGGGAATAGAGAGGTAGCCGCTGGCCGCCCGCGGCTGCAAGCCCGCGGGAATTTTGACCAAAGGCAACTCTTCACCGGCGGCGATGTCGGAGATAACGCCGCCGGAGCTGATGCAAACTATGCGGCAGCCGCGCTCAAGGGCTTCCTTTAGACAGCTGATTGTTTCCTCTGTGTTGCCTGAGTAGCTGGCGGCGAAAACCAGGCTGCGGCTGGTGATCCATTTTGGCAGGTGATAGCCGCGAATTGTGACCATCGGGCTGGGTATTGAAGCCTCATACGCACCGGCGGCAATATCGCCGCCAATGGCGGAGCCACCCATGCCGGCGACGGCGATGCCGCCCACCTCGCCGCTGCCCTCTTTCATTACGTCACGCCCAGCGGCATAGGCCTCGCGCACCTGCTCCGCCAGCCCGGCCACCATGCCCAACTGGTTCTGACCATCCAGTTTTCTGATTTCTTCAAGGTTGTCAAGTAAACTATTGACCAATTCGCACCCGCCCGAAATTGTTAGAAATATCCCAGGTCTTTGAGCATCCGCCTTACCGTGAGCTCATCAGGGAAGTTTGCCTGATCTGGCTTATCTGCCGCGGCGGTCTTGCGCCTGAAGATTTTTTCCGTGCTGACCGCCTGCGAGTTTATTTCATGGATCAACTCGACCATAGGCAAGTCTGCGGCGTCCAGTTCAGTTAATGGATTTTCTTCACCTGGATCGCTGCGCAAATCATACCGGAATGGCACCCGGGATTTATATTGCTCAAGACCGAGAAAGCGGTCGACCAGCTCCTTCCGCGTCAGGCTGCCGTCATCCAACGGATTCAAGTACTGCTCAATGCCGGCGGCAGCATCAGGCCAGCCAAGAAGCTCCCTGTACAATGCCTTGATGAACTGTTTGTTTGACAGGCCGCCGGACGAGTCCAGCAGCGCCTGTGCATCGCCGCGGTACCACACCACCAGCTTTGACTTGTCTGTCCTTAGTGCCATCTGCGACAAGGCGCATTCCGGAAGCACCGGAACTTCAGTAGCAAGAGTCTGCTCATCTATCAGGTTGTTTTCAAGCTGGTCAATTGAAATCCAGTTTTCGGCATAACAGGAACCCCTTGTTTCTGACAGGCAATTGGTGCCGTTGAAATCCGCCGCGCCGCTGCCGATGCCCAGTAGCGATAGCGCCGTGGGCGCGATGTCGACGACGCTGGTCAGGCTGCCGGACTCTCCGGGTTTCAAGTCCGGGTGGGAGATCATTAGCGGCACCCTGATGACATCGTCAAACAGCTCGCCGGCATGGCCAAAGTAGGATCTATTATTCTGCGAGCATTTGCCTTCGCCGTGATCGGAGAAGACGACCTCGAGGCAATCATCGAGGAAACCGAGTTGGTCCAGGCCGTCAATGAAAACGGCAAAACGCCCCGAATCGAACTTGGAGACCCCTTTGACGTACAGGGGCAGCAACGCGTCAAGACGCCTGTCGCTCAGCGGCCCCGTCCTCACCAGCCGGTTCCAGATCTCTCCCGTGCTGCTGCCCGCGGCAAAGTTACCGGCGAAGCCGCAGTAATCATAAAGAGCCTGCATTTCCTGCAGGTAGTCGTCATTGCTTCCCTGCCGGTAGTTGTTGGTGTTATGCATAAACGGCTCGTGGACATCGTACATATGCACGAAGAGGAAAACTTTTTCTTCCCGGAGATCGTCCAAAAGACCTAGCAGCCCGGCATCATCGCTGGTTTCGCACAGATCAAAGCCACGGTCAAGACCAATATATTGCTTGAAGAGCCAGCTGGTGTCGGTGTAGAGGATGGTGCGGTAGCCGTTCTCTTTGAGAATCTCCGCCAGGGTTGCTGCTTCCGGGTTAAGCGTGGTGTCAAAAAAAGGTCTGACGCCGTGCCGGGGAGGGATTAACCCGGTGAGAATGCTTGCGTGAGCGGCAGTCGTATAAGTGTTTGTGCTAATGCACTGCGTAAAGCAGAGGCTCTTTTCGGCAATTGCGTCAAGCGTTGGCGTCTGCAGGAATCTGAG
This sequence comes from Actinomycetes bacterium, assembly GCA_021790115.1. Classification (GTDB taxonomy): domain Bacteria; phylum Actinomycetota; class Thermoleophilia; order BMS3ABIN01; family BMS3ABIN01; genus JACWAD01. Next base: position 10,911 of record JAJYIM010000009.1, read on the forward strand.
GGCATCGTGCTCTTCCAGCTCGCTCTGGTCGGGCTGAAACCCCACGCAGTCAAAGCGAAGATTATCGATTGAGAAAAAGAGGATGTTTTTTGTCATTCAACCAGCCTTTAGCGTTGCCGCAAGGACGCTTTCTTAGGCATCCAGGTTGGCGGCCACTGACGGAAACCGGCTTAGTTTCGACATGATCAGATCCCTGATCTCATCGCGCCGCTCTGGGGTTTTGGCTTCGCAGCGAACTACCACCACCGGCGAAGTATTGGAGGCGCGGACCAGTCCCCAGCCGTCCGGAAAGACTACCCGGGCCCCGTCAATATCTATCACTTCGTGGTCGCGCGAGAAATCTTTTTTTATCTTATCAACAACTTGCCACTTTTCTTCTTCGCTTGACTCAATGCGCAACTCGGGAGTGGCATAGTACACGGGCATGTCAGCCAACAGCTGTGAAAGTTTTCGCCCGCTGCGGCTCAAGCATTCCACCAGGCGGCAGGCCGCGTAAACGGCGTCGTCATAGCCAAGGTAGCGGTCGGCAAAGTAAATGTGGCCGCTCATCTCTCCGGCCAGCAAGGCTTTTTCCTCCCGGATCTTTGCTTCGATTAAGGAATGGCCTGTTTTCCACATCAGCGGCCTGCCGCCGTGGACCTTAATGTCTTCGACAAGCGCTTGCGAGCACTTGACCTCAAAGATGATTGTGCCGCCGGGATGCTGCTCGAGGATGTCGCGGGAGAAAATTATCATCAGCTGGTCCCCCCAGACAATGGCGCCGTTGTCGGCGATGGCGCCGATCCGGTCGGCGTCGCCGTCAAAGGCAACGCCCAGGTCGGCACCCAAATCAGCCACCCTGGCCTGAAGATCCTTGAGATTTTCTGGGACTGTCGGATCGGGGAAGTGGTTAGGGAAGTTGCCGTCAAGGTCGCAGTAAAGCTCGGTAACCTCACAGCCGAGTCTTCGCAGCAGCTCGGGAGCGACCTTGCCGCCAACTCCATTGCCGGCGTCGATTATTATTTTAAGATGATGGTCGATTTTGACGTTATTACAGATATAGTCAAGATAAGCTGGAACGGGGTCAACCGGCGAAACGCTTCCCTTGCCGGTTGAGAAGCTGCCCGCAGCAATTATTCTTTTTACTTTTTGGATCTCTTCGCCATAGATGGTGCCGTGACCGCGGCAGAGCTTAAATCCATTGTACTCGGGAGGATTGTGGCTGCCCGTGATCATGACCCCAGCCTGCTTGCTGTATTGGTGAAGTGAAAAGTAAAAAACCGGAGTGGGCACCTCGCCAACGTCGATGATTCCGCAACCGGTGGAAGTTATTCCCGTGACAAGGGCGTCACGGTAGGACTTTGAACTGGGCCTGTTGTCCCGGGCGATAATGGCTTCGCTGATGCCGAAAGACTGGACATAAGTTCCGTAGGCCTTCCCCAATAACTCCACAGTTTCTTCGCTTAAATCCTGATCTACGATGCCACGGACATCATACTCACGGAAAATCCGAGCATTAACTTTGATGGTCAAGTGTTCCTCCTGGCGAAACCGGCTTTACAAAGTTTGGCGGGTGCGAGCATCTTGTCACAAAAAAGCTGCGCTGTACTATAGCTGATGATGACCACTAAAGACAATCGCCGTCAGGCTTTCCTGACAATAATTACAATTATCTTACAAGTTTGCCCGGTTGCCGGGACCGGTGGCCCGAGATTTTCTTTTTGATGAAAGCTTTGCTGCGGGCCACGGTCATCCGGGTTCCGCTTGTTCTAAGATGGTAGCGCAGCCTTCCCAGATAATGGAGAAAGCCTTGCCCCGGCTCCGCAGCCGGCATTTTTGCCTTGCTGTACGTTGTGCCGCGATCAGCGGCAAAGTGGGGTGAAGCGCAAAAACCTGCCAGCGGTTTTAATATCCTGCACGCGCTTGCTTCGGGATTGACACTGCCGCCGGCAGGCAAAGCCACCACGTCAATCAGCCCTCTCAACTCCTTGTCGCGCTTGCGTGTTTCGGGATTTATGCGGCCGCAATGACCTAGCGCCTTGAGCCAAATGCGACGGGACCGCTCATCGGGACAAAAAAAGAAATCAGCCACCGCCAGAACGGCTTCAATGCCGGCTTCCGGAAGGGGCCGCCGGCCGCCGGAACTGCCGCCAAGTCAACTGCTACCGGTGTTCCTGCATTTATTAGAGATGGATGAGCCTTAACCACATCAGGGTCGCAGATAACGACGTCCGAGTCGCGCGCGATCATATCAATGTTACGATGATTGTAGTATACAACAGCAAAACTTGAGTGAGATGCGCCGGTCAGGCTGGGCCCGGCCAGAATAACATCTTCATCCAGGCCAAGCGATTCGGCCAGGCCCCAGCTTCGATTGTCTTGCTTGTTGTCCGGAATGGCCCCGCTGCTTATTACAAGCACCCTGTTGCCGCTTTTTTTCATGGTTATTAGAGTTTACGCCTCCCGCCTGCTTAAAGTCGAATAACATCCGGGATAGGCGCTGGCAAACCGTTGCGGCCCTGAGAGCCAATTTGCCTGCTTTTGTAGGCAATCCCTTCTTTCCTGACAATTCTTATCCTTGACGTAGGCTAAAATTGCGTGTGATAATTAATACCCATGCGGGTAGGGCTCCCGCGGCTCTTGGGGTAGCTTTTCCAAAATCGGTGGGGGATAATGTCGCAGCGGTTTCAGCTCCGCGGTGGTAATATTATTCCCATTTAATTACGGGGTGATTGATACGGTTGCAAAGACAGACACAGAAAAGGTGATCAACAGGCTCCGCCGGATTGAAGGTCAGGTGCGCGGGCTGCAAAGGATGATTTCCGAGAACAAGCCATGCGAGGACGTGCTTACCCAGCTGGCCGCGACCAGGGCTGCTCTTGACCGGGTTGGGGTTTTTCTAATCAGCAACAGGATGAAAGAGTGCCTGCGCAACAGCACTGACGAAATGGGGCTGGACGACATTGCAGTGGAAGAGGCGTTCGAGGTCTTCATGAAGTATATTCAGCATGTAAAGTAGCGTTGTTAAGATCCTGTTGAGATAGGCTCTTAAAGGCGGCAAACCCTCCAAATGCCACGTCGGCGAAAGTACAACAGGCGCAGAAAAAGACAATCTTTCAGAACAATCGGCATTGCTGTTTTTGCTGCCGCGCTTTTGTTCGCCTCCCTGATCGGAGTCCAGACCGTTCAGGCCGTTGTTCACGATCTGCCCAAGCTGGACCAGGAGAATTACCTCGCTCTTGGGCAGACCTCCAAGATTTATGCTGCTGACGGCAGCCTGCTGGCCGAGATCTACGGCAATGAAAACCGCACCGTCGTTCCTTTGGATGAGATACCTGCTTATTTGAAAGATGCCACCATCGCCATTGAAGACGAGCGTTTTTACCAGCACGGCGGCGTCGACTACCAGGCAATTTTACGCGCCCTGGCGACGGATATAAGCGAGGGGCGGCTGGCGGAAGGCGGAAGTACTATAACACAACAACTTGTCAAGAAAGTTTACATAACTGACGAGCATTCTTTTACGCGCAAGATTGTCGAGGCGATACTGGCCACTGAGCTGGAACGGATCACCACCAAGGACGCGATCCTGGACCGGTACTTGAACACAGTCTATTATGGTGCCAATGCTTATGGAGCCGAAGCAGCCGCGCGCACCTATTTCGGCAAAAGCGTGACCCAGCTGGACCTGTCCGAATGCGCGACGCTTGCCGGCCTGCCTCAGGCCCCATCCGCCTTCTCGCCCAAATACGATCTTAAGGCGGCAACAGCCCGCCGCAACGCCGTCTTGCAAAAAATGGCCGATCTGGGCTATATAAGGCAATCCGAAGCTCATTACGCGGCTTCCATACCTATTGACGTCAGCAACGCAAATAGCACGCCAACGGCGGACTCTTATTTTGTCGAATATGTTAAACAGCAGCTAATTGAAAAATATGGCGACAAAAAGGTCCTGGGAGGAGGGCTGCGCGTTTACACGACGATCGATCCGCGCCTTCAGGCCGCGGGCCTGGAAGCAATCAAAAACACGCTTAATGAAGCCGGCGACCCGGCAGCGGCTCTGGTTTCGATTGACCCCGGCAATGGTTATATCAGGGCGATGGTTTCCAGCCAGGACTTTAAAAAATCACAGTTCAACCTGGCCGTGCAGGGGCTGCGGCAGCCGGGCTCCTGCTTTAAGCCTTTTGTTCTGACGGCGGCGGTGGAAGAGGGCGTAGATCCCAAGAAGACATATTACATGTCAAAAGAAATTGATATTCCCCTTCCCGGGGGCGGGCCTCCCTGGCATGTATCCACCTGGAATTATCACTATTATGGCGTTTCCAACCTCGAGGACGCGATGATTCGCTCGGACAATACCGTCTACGCTCAGTTGATAATGGATATTGGGCCCGACAAGGCCCGCGACGCCGCCGAAAAGCTGGGCATCAGGAGTTATATTCCGTCAAATCCATCGATTGCGCTGGGCGGCCTGGATCAGGGAGTTTCAGTACTTGACATGTCCTCCGCCTATGCAACATTGGCCGGGGGCGGTTTGTACAATAAGCCAATTGCCATCACCAAGGTAGAGTTGCCGGACGGCACGGTAGACTACCAGGCCAGCCCGCAACCAAAGAGGGTTATCAGCGACGCAGTCGCCTTTACTGTTACTCAGGTCATGGCTGAGGACATCAAACGCGGAACTTCTTCAAGAGCCAAGATCAACAGGCCCGCCGCCGGGAAAACCGGCTCAACAGAAAATCTCCAGGATGCCTGGTTTGTTGGCTATACCCCTGATTATTCAACGTCAGTGTGGATTGGGTATCCTGACAAGCAAATTCCGATGACGGATGTGCATGGAACCAGCGTCTGGGGCAGTGGGTTTCCCGTCGATATCTGGAAAAGTTTCATGCTCACTGCCGAGCAGGGCCTGCCGGTGAGGGATTTTCCGCAACCGAAAGACCAGATCGCGTTTAAAAAACTGACAGGCCAGTATGTGCTTTTCTCGGGAGGCGATAATCCGAATGCCCGCGGGGATGCATATGGACAATCCGGCCGCACGACGCCCGACGCCGCTGCTGGCCAGAATCAATGAGGAATACATTCGGACCCCTTGAAGAGGAACTTCCGCAATGACCCGGGCAAGATTAGAGCTTATCCCGGCAGGTTATTCGTAGCAGAATGCGCCTACCGGGAAAAGCTCTAAGCACGGGCAAGGGACAAAATAGCGGGGTCTCCCGCCAGGGCAAGAAAGACTTCTTTTGTCAAGGGGGCCAGGATTAAGCCTTGCCTGCTAACCTCAAGTGAAAGAATCCGGGGCGGCCCGCCAAGCTCTTCGGCAAGGACGTTAATAACAGCCAAGGCCGAAGCGGAATGAGCCGCCAGGGCTTGCATGTCAATCTCTTCGCCCCCCGCGACAGTTACCAGCAGCCCGTCGGTCGACACCAGCGCCGCAGTAGTGACGCCTTCGATTTCCAGATAGGGCGATACAATTTTTGTCAGCGAACCATAGCTTTTCCCCCCGTCAGGCGTCAATGATTTTCCTCAAGCGCATCGATGATGCGGTGAAGCTCTGCATCACTGTTAAACTCCAGCTCAATGCGACCGCCCCTGGCGCCCCAGTGGACCTTGACCGGCAGACGAAATGCGGAATAGAGGGCGTCTGTTGTTTCATCCATTAGCTCCTGGCCCACCGGCATAGTGCGCGGCTCCCTGGCTGGATGCCGGACGGCGGTTTCGTGTTTGACGCTCGCTTCCAGCTGCCGCACGGACATGCTGGAGGCTGCAGCCTTCGTGGCCAGCCGGCGCTGCCGGAGACGGTCCGGCACAACCAGCAGGGCGCGTCCGTGCCCTTCAAATAATCTGCCTTGCTCAATAAAGGACTGGATTTCGTCTGGAAGGTCAAGCAACCGCAAGGTATTGGCCACCGCCGAGCGGCTGCGGCCCAGCTTTGCCGCCAGCTCTTCCTGAGTAATGCCAAAATCTTCCTGCAGGCTCGCATAAGCGCGGGCGGCGTCAATCGGATTTAAATCCTCCCGGCTCAGGTTTTCAATCAGGGCTAACTCCAGGGACTCGGCATCCCCTGCTTCCCTGACCACGGCAGGAATTTTTCTCAGGCCGGCCATGCGGGCTGCGCGCCACCTTCTCTCGCCGGCGATAATCTCAAAACCGGCGGCTGTGCGGCGCACAACAACCGGCTGGACAATGCCGACGGCCTTGATAGATGCCGCCAGTTCCGAGAGGGCATCATCGTCAAAAGCCCGGCGGGGCTGTCCCGGATTTGAAACGATTTTATCGATGGCTATTTCTTGGTATTGTTCTGAACGTTGTAAGTTGTTAGAATTGTTTTGATCTATATTCTTATTTGTGCCAATTAATGCTTCCAGGCCCCGGCCCAAACCCTTATTGTTATTCACGCTCGACCACCTCCGTTGCGAGATCAAAGTATGCATCCGAGCCGGCGCAGGTGGGATCATATCTGGATATCGGTTTACCATGGCTCGGCGCTTCACTCAACCTGACATTGCGGGGTATGACAGTTTTATAGATTAGTTCCGGAAAATGAGAGCGGACCTGGCTTACCACCTGGCTTGATAAATTGGTGCGCGCATCAAACATGGTCATCACCAGGCCGGCAATTTTGAGATGGGGATTAAAGTTGCTTTGCACTGCCGCGACGGTAGAAAGCAGTTGACCTAATCCTTCCAGAGCGTAATATTCACATTGGACCGGGATAATGAGTTTGTCGGCGGCAACGAGGCCGTTAAGTGTAAGCAGACTGAGGGACGGCGGGCAATCGATAAAAAGATAGTCAAAATCAGACGCGATGCTTTGCAAACATTGAGCGACGACAAACTCGCGGTCCTCACGGAGGGGAAGTTCAACTTCGGCTCCGGCAAGATGAGGTGTCGAGGGGACCAGGAACAAATGTGGCACCTGCGTGCCAATAATTGTTGATTCCACGGGCGCACCGCCGGCAATGACGTCGTAGACGGTCCGAGACGGAGAATCGTGGATTCCGAGACCATGAGTTGCATTACACTGCGGGTCGAGGTCAATTACCAAAACAGTAGCGCCGGCTTCCGCGAGACAAACAGCAGTGTTAATGCAGGTTGTTGTCTTGCCCACGCCGCCTTTTTGGTTGGCAACTGCGTAGGTTTTTCCTAAACCCGCCCTCTCACGAAAAGAATTAGCCTGCACGATGAGAATTTTAGCAGATGGCCGCAGCGGTGGCCAGATGTCGGCATTGCCTCCAAGGGCCGAATTTGACAGGTCGTTACTTAAATCCACCGCCGCGCCGCCGCAGCAGAATATGCTGCGCTTTGAGATAAATTCTAGGCCAGTGGCCTTTTTTTAGCCATGCCTGGCTTGCGCGGAAAGCGTGCAGGAGTAAGCGCCTCCTTTTTTATCAGCCATACGTGAAGATTTGTAGCGTAATCATAAGGGCTTACGCGAACAATGCGGTCAATGGACCCATTAAGTGCCCGCGCTGCTCGCTTGGCTTTTCCGTTATCATCTTGCTCTCTTTTGCCCCGCAGCAGCAGAGCAAAGCCTCCGGGACGCACGAGCGGCAGCGAGTATTCAATCGCGGCGGAAAGCGGCGCCACCGCCCTTGTCACGGAAAAATCAAAAGAATCTCTTAATTGAGAAGAAGCAGCTTCTTCGGAGCGCAATTCCAGGGCCGCTGCATTTTTCAGGCCTAAGGCCTCGATGACTTTCGAAATAAAGGCGCATTTCTTCCGGTTAGCTTCGATCATCGTTAGATCGAGGCCGGGTCTGGCGATGGCGAGCAGCATTCCGGGAATACCGCCGCCGCTACCGATATCGACTGCTTTTGCAGCTTCAAGTGCTTCCGGGAGATCGAGAAGCACCAGGCTGTCACGAAAAAGAACATCAATAATTTTGGATTCATCTTTAATTGCCGTGATGTTGATTTCCCTAGCCGAGCTTAAAAGCAAACAGAACCGCTCGAGAAGCAAAAGCTGGCTATCGTTGAGACCGAACCGTGATTTAAAGTCCTGCTGCCACATTTTACCGGTCTGACCGTAAATACAGGCAAAGCACGGAAATATCCGCGGGGGAAACGCCTGCAATGCGCGAAGCCTGACCCAGATTGGAAGGACGGATACGGGCCAATTTTTCGCGGGCTTCGTTTGTTATCCCGCGCAGGTGCTCAAATGACATGTTTGCGGGAATAGGAGTTTCTTCCATGCTGCTCCGGCGGTTGATATCGTCCAGTTGGCGGCTAATGTAGCCTGAATACTTAATTTCGATTTCCGCGCGGTTGAGAATCCCGTCGTCCTCCGTAATCGGCTTGTCCAGCACGGGCAACAAATCCTTTAGCCTGGCCTCGGGACGTTTAAGCAATTGCTCGGCCGAGCAAGATTCTGGCAAAGTCGCTGTGCCGAGGCCCGTCAGCAACCGGTCCACGCTTGCGCCGGGCTGAACTTTTGTTTTGGACAAGTTTGAAATCAAATTATCAAGCCGTCTCTGCTCGTCTGAAATACGGAAGAAGGCCGAGTCCGAAACAAGGCCCAGGCTGTTGCCAAAAGATGCCAGCCGCGCATGCGCATTGTCATGCCTTAGCAGAAGGCGGTATTCGGCTCTGGAGGTAAATATGCGATATGGCTCATCAACTTCCTTTGTCACAAGATCATCTATTAACACCCCGATATAAGCCTGGCTGCGCTTCAGTGTAAAAGGAGCTTCTCCCCTTACTGAAAGGACAGCGTTTATGCCGGCAATTAAACCTTGGGCGGCGGCTTCCTCATAACCCGATGTGCCATTAATCTGGCCGGCAAGAAAAAGGCCGGCAATTATTTTGGTTTCCAGTGATAACTTCAATTGGCTGGGAATCACGTAATCATATTCAACTGCGTAGCCCGGGCGCATCAACCGGGCGTCTTCCAGGCCAGGCGTTGCGCGCACAATTTTTTCCTGGACCCAAACCGGGAGGCTGGTCGTCAGGCCCTGTAAATACACCTCTTTTGTACGCTGCCCTTCTGGCTCCACGAAAACCGGATGCCGGTTCCTGTCCGGAAAATTAATGACCTTGCGATCAATTGATGGGCAGTAGCGGGGACCGGCGCCGCTTATCGAGCCTGTTTTTATCGGAGAAAGATGGAGGTGACTGCGAACGACCTCGTGCGTTTTCTCAGTGGTGTATGTAAGATAGCACGGCAGCTGGGCTTGCCGGTTTGGTTTAGAGGAGGGAGAAAACGTGGCGGGATTCTGGTCGCCGGGCTCGATCTGCATTTTGTCTGTGTGCAAAGACCTTGCGTCTACGCGTGGAGGAGTTGCCGATTGGAACCTGCTGAGCTTGAGGCCTGCTTTAATCAGGCTCAAGGATAATTCGCGAGCAGGCGCCTCTCCCATTCTTCCTGCAGGGAAGAAGCGGTCTCCGATGACGATCTTGCCACGGAGAAAAGTGCCGCAGGCCAGAATTACTGCCTTTGCAGGTATAAAGCTGCCATCTTTTAGCTTAACGCCAACAATTGTTTCACGTGAAACAATTATTTCCGTCGTGACGCCTTCAAGGACTTGTAACAACGGCTCTGCAATCAGAGCGTGTTTCATATTGTCTTCATAAATTTTTTTGTCTGTCTGCGCTCTGAGGGCTTGCACAGCAGGCCCTTTTCCTGTATTCAGCATTTTCATTTGAATAAATGAACTGTCGGCGTTCTTGCCTTGTTCGCCACCGAGCGCATCAATTTCGCGGGTTAACTGTCCTTTGCCAATCCCACCTACTGCCGGATTGCATGGCATGAGGGCGATTTTTCCCAAGTTAAGCGTAAGCAGCAGCGTTGAGCAGCCCATGCGGGCCGCAGCCAGGGCCGCCTCACAGCCGGCGTGTCCGCCGCCAACGACCACGACATCAAAAGCAGGAACTGAATGCATGCCGGTTTTTGTCATCGTAAGTTAATTATGTTGGTATATCTGTGGGATGTTGCCGGACTGTTGCGGGCCTTTTGTTATCATTTGCCACAGCACGGCAGAGCTTGGAAACAAAATTGTTAGATGATGTCAACGTAGCCGGCCCTGGTTTTCCGGCCCGGGCGGCCGCATTTCTTCCGGCTATCGCTCCCAGGGCGGCAGCTTCCGAAAAGTAGCTGCACCCTGCCACTCTGCCGGCAAAAAACAGCCCCGGCAGACCGTTAGCCTCCAGATTATCGCCGATCTGGTTAACAGACAGAATCTGATGATGAATCGCATAGCCGGCACGTGTTATCCACACTTCTGGAAAACTGGCGCGCAGGCCGGCCAGAGCCGCTGCCCGGTTTCCCTCAGTTATGATATTTTTTCCATAAAGCTCCCCCAGTTGGCCATCAGGGGTCAGCCCCTCAGCACCAAAGCCTTCTGCTTTCAAACTTCTGGAGTCGAGATGGGGAAAGCTGGCCGACCGGACACGCTCGGTTTTCACGCCCATGCTATCCAGACGCCGCGCCAGGGCATTGGCGGGAATTTCACCGTAACGCCCGCCGGGATAAAAAGCGCCGGCTTCTTCAATCAATCCGAGCAGGAAAGTGCCGACCGCCAGAATGATGCAGGCGCCATTAAAGCTCTCGCCCAGTTTGGTGTGAGCAGTCCAAATTTCTGCTTCGGGCCTGATGGAGACTACCAACCCCTGCCTCACTGCTACGTCTCCAGATTCCAGCGCTTCCTTATAGGCGAGACTGAGCTGACGCTTGTCAATCACGATCTTTCTGCTGGAAGAAAGGCTGGCAGAAACTCCTTCGCGGCGGAGAAGTCCGGGCAGCATTCCGCCCATATTGTGCAACTCTCCAAGAACGTGATAACGGGCATCGTCAATCCCGTCAGCCAGCACCGGACAGCCCGGGTGCAGCCCAATGGTGTCGAGATTAATGCTTATACATAAAACCGTGGCGCCGGCGCTGGCCGCAGCAGCGGAGGCTTCGCAGCCCGCAGGACCGCCGCCGATTACCAAGACGTCGTAATTAAGGCGGTTCGTGTAATCAAGAGGTTTCAGATCACGGCCCCTGACAGTCTGAAGCGGGAGTGGGATATTCTGCAGGCGTCGCCTAAAAAAAGAAGCTGGCAGTGAAATCCTTATTTGCCAACACAAAATTCACGAAAAATTGTGTCCAGCATGTCCTCCATAATTTCTTCACCGGTAATTTCTCCCAGCGCCGCCACAGCAGCACGCAGCTCCTCTGAGATTATCTCTTCTCCCAAGCCTACCCTAAGGCCTTGCTGGGCGGTTAGCAGCGAGCTGGAGGCGGCGGCTAGCAGCCGGCGATGCCGCTCCAGGGTGACAACCGGGTTTGCAAGTGTGGGAAATTCCTCCCCTAAAACCAAGCGTGATATTTTTTCTTTAAGATCGCGCAGGCCCTGCCGCGTGAGTGCGGAAATAACGACAGGCTGTGATGGCAAGAGCCCTCTGTTGAACGAAGGAGGACGGCCGCGGAACCTGTCACATTTGTTTATTACATAGATAGTTTTTTCCGGCGGCACCGAGGTCAGCAAGGCGCGGTCATGGTCATCCTCGCGCGTGCTGCCGTCAAAGAGGCAGAGAATCAAGTCTGCTTCCTTAAGGGCCTTACGGCTGCGCTCAATGCCGATCTGCTCAACCATATCACCTGCAGGTCCCAGGCCGGCCGTGTCAATCAGTTGCAGGGGGACGCCGCCGACGTTGATGATCTCCTCGATGGTGTCGCGGGTCGTGCCGGGCATTTCTGTGACAATCGCCCTTTCCCGCATCAGCAGCGCATTTAACAGGCTTGATTTGCCCACATTGGGTTTTCCGACAATGGCGGTGCGGACGCCTTGGCTCAGGATACGGCCGGCAAAGGCAGACTCGATCAGCTCATCCAGGCGCTCCTTGATTTTGGCCAGGCGGGCTTCGGCCCCGCCCCGGTCAAGTTCTTCAACGTCTTCATCAGAAAAATCGAGGCCTGCTTCCAAGGCGGCCAGCACTGCCAACATCTCCTGGCGCAACGATTTTATCTCGGTTGAAAGCGATCCCTCCAGCTGAGCCATTGCCAGTTTAAGCGCCGCCTCAGTCTTGGCTGAAACGACCTGAGCGACGCTCTCGGCCTGAGCTAAGTCGATCCTGCCGTTAAGAAAGGCGCGCTTGGTAAATTCTCCCGGCGCAGCCAGGCGCGCCCCTTGGTCAAGCAGCAGCGCCAATATCTTTTGTTGCGCTACCGGCCCGCCATGGCAGTTAATTTCCACCATATTTTCGCGGGTGTAGGTTCCCGGCGCCTTCATAACCGAAACCAGAACCTCGTCGATTGCTTCTCCGGAATCGGGGTCTATAATTACGCCATATTGAAGCGTGTGAGAGCTTGCTTCTTCAATCCGGCTCTGACTGCGGAACAGCCGGGTGCAAATAGCAATTGCCGCCTGGCCCGTCATCCGAACGATGCCGATGGCGCCGGCGCCCAGAGGAGTCGAGATTGCAGCTATGGTCGGAGATTCCTGCATAACGCATATTATAACAACGGATATCGGCTATTGGATTTTGGATATTGGAGAAACTTTTGGCCGGTTTGAGCTTTGCCGCCCATTATCGTTTAAAATAACCGGGTTCTGACAATTCCATGCTGAGGCTTATGGCGGTTCGAAAAAAACAAACTGAGGCGCCTTTCACTTTTTCGCCGCGGCCAAACCGGGCGGCGGAGATAAAGTGGCGGCCGTGGGGCGGTGCGGCCCTGCGGCTGTCGCGGGAACAGGGAAAGCCGGTGTTGTTGGCCATCTCTGCTTCGTGGTGTCACTGGTGCCATGTAATGGATGAAATCTGTTTTTCTGACGCAGGAGTGATTAGGCTGATCAACGACAAATTCATCCCGGTGCGGGTTGACAGTGATCGAAGGCCTGATATTAACAGCCGCTATAACCTGGGTGGATGGCCGACTTTGGCGTTCCTGACTCGTGATGGCGAGATGATTGCTAACACCACTTATATTCCAACTGATCAATTTAGTCGCCTGCTGGGTGATATCGCCGATCTTTATATTTCGAACTGGGACAAGGTCGAGGCGGCCGCCCTGGCAATCCGGCAGCAGCGCCAGGACCTCCCCCGGCTTCAGCCGGCAAAGCCGGGCCGGGCAGTCATGTCTGATGTGCTCAAGGTTATCAGCGAGAGTTATGACCAGGAATTTGGCGGCTTTGGCTGGGAGCCAAAGTTCCCGTATGCGCCTGCCCTTTCTTTTCTGCAAACTACGCTCGCAGACGGAGATATCGAGACTCTTGACCAGATGCTGAGGACGACGCTTGACGCCATGGCGGCCGGCGGCATGTATGACCGCGTTGAGGGAGGTTTTTTCCGTTACTCAACCACAAGGGACTGGTCCATACCCCATTTTGAAAAGTTGTTGGAAGACAACGCCGCCTTGATGGCCGTTTACGCCGACGCGTTCCTGCTTACCGGGGACAAGGGCTACGAGAGTGTGGCCAGCGATGTTTACCGTTACTTGTGCACGGTCCTCCTCGACCCGCAAACGGGCGCGTTTGCCGGCAGCCAGGACTCTGACGAGCGCTATTATTCGTTGGGTGCCGGCGACCGGGCGGAAACTGAAGCGCCGCGTTTGGACCGCACAGTTTACGCTAGCCAGAATGCAGCAACCGCATCAGCGCTTCTCAGGTGTTTCCAGGCATTTGGCGATCCGCAGTTTCACGGCAGGGCTATTGCTGCGCTTGAGTTTATCTGGCGGCGGTTGTGGGGCGATGATGTGGGGCCGAGCCATTACCATGACGGAAAGCCGCACCTGAGCGGGTTGCTCGCAGATGCGTCCCGGTTATTTACGGCTTGCATGGATGCTTATGAGAGCGGCGCCGGTGAAGCCTGGCTGGAGAGGGCCATCAGTGTGGCGAAGTGGCTGCTGGCAAACCTTGAAGATAAGGAGAGCGGCGGTTTTTTTGATTGTCTCACGCCACTGGGCAGCGGGGGCCTGCTTGCCGAGCGCGACAAGCCAATAATGGAGAATAGCGTGGCGGCTGCCTCCCTCATCCGCTTGGCCCAGTCAACCGGACAGCCACATTTTGGCGAGGCTGCGCGCCGGGCACTGACTTTTTTTGGAGACTCTTACAAACAGAAAGGTATTATGGCGGCTGGATATGCGGCGGCGGTTCAGCGCCTGTTTGATCCGCCTGTCCGCGTGACAATTGTTGGACCGGCCGCTGCCGACGCCACCGGGATGATGATTGGGGCTGCGCACCGGGCCCGCATCCCGTTTCGCTCTATCGAGATTGTTGATCCGGAAACCCATAGCGAGGAGCTTGAAGCGGCAGGCTATGGTTTTCGAGGACAGCCTGTTGCCTATGTTTGCATTGGGACAAGTCGCCAGGAGCCGGTCATCGACCCTTCCATTCTTTCCGACCGGCTTGAAAAAAGGCGGCGGCAATTTCGTGTATAAGGTTCAACTTTAGGTTTACATCTTGGCCGACTGAAATTTTGCAATTTGCGCGATAAACTTTATCCCCCGGCCCTTTACCGGGGGTCACCTGCGTTATAGCATTCAAGCGAGCAGGAAAAATCCCTTAGGCCACGAAATGTTGTGTATTGAAAGTCCATGTTACCCAACATCTAGTTAGAATCAGGCAACTTCGTGAAGTGCCCTTTTTGTGAATCCCAAGAGACAAGGGTCGTTGATTCCCGTGATAATGAGGTCCGGGACGCGATTCGCCGGCGGCGGGAGTGCCAGGAGTGCGGCCGCCGGTTTACAACGTATGAGCGGGTTGAAGAAATCCCCATGTCTGTGATCAAGCGGGGTGGCGAGCGGGAGGTCTTCTCCCGCGCCAAACTGCTTGAAGGTTTGATGCGGGCATGCGAAAAGCGCCCTGTCGGCGCCGTGGTGCTGGAAAGATTTGTGGACGCGATTGAGGCAGACCTGCGTAATGAATTTAAGACCGAGGTGCCTTCCGTGGAGATCGGTGAGCGGACGTTGGCAAAGTTAAAAGGCGAGGACAAAGTGGCATATGTTCGTTTTGCATCTGTGTACCGGCACTTTGAGAACGTGGAAGAATTTCAGAAGGAACTTTCCGAATTGTGACATAGTATTGCTTTCATGGTGGGGGACCCATGGGCAGAAGCCTCAGCGCCGGTCATGTCTGTCCGGCGGACGGCTTATAATAGTTCACCGGCGATACGCTGAAAGGGGAAAAACAGATGCTAGTCAACCAGCCTCAAAAAGTGGCGGGCAAGGGTCCCCGTATTTCTTCCCTGCCATTGCAGCCTCAACTTTCTCCCAACGCCATGAAGGTGTTGGAGAAACGGTACCTGAAGAAGGATGAGGAAGGCAGGCCAATAGAGACCCCGGCAGAGATGTTCCGGCGAGTGGCCCACACAATTGCTGAGGCAGACCTGATTCACAGCGCGGATGCTGATGTGGCCGCCACTGAGGAAAAATTTTACCGCATGATGACGAGGCTTGAATTCCTCCCCAATTCCCCCACCCTGATGAACGCCGGCCGGGAGCTGGGGCAGCTGTCCGCCTGTTTTGTCTTGCCCGTTGGCGATTCGATGGATAGCATCTTTACCGCCATTAAAAATACTGCCCTGATTCACAAGAGCGGCGGCGGCACCGGCTTTTCTTTCTCCCGCATTCGGCCCAGCAAGGATGTGGTGTTGTCAACCAAGGGGGTCTCCAGCGGGCCCATCTCTTTCATGACAGTTTTTGACGCCGCCACCGAGACCATCAAACAAGGCGGCACCCGCCGCGGCGCCAACATGGGTATTCTGCGGGTGGACCACCCTGATATTATCGGTTTCATCACAGCCAAACAGAGCAACGACCGCCTTAACAACTTCAACATTTCCGTGGCGCTAACGGAGAATTTCATGGAGGCGGTGGAGCTGGATGGTGAGTACGACCTTGTAAACCCGCGCACCAGGCAGACGGTAAAAACACTGAAGGCGCGGCGTGTTTTTGAAATGATCGTCAACCTGGCCTGGAAAAATGGCGATCCCGGCATCATCTTCATCGACAGGATAAACCGCGACAACCCCACCCCCCGCATTGGTGAGATCGAAAGCACCAATCCCTGTGGCGAGCAGCCTTTGCTGCCATATGAATCCTGCAATCTCGGCTCGATCAATCTTGTGCGGGTCGTTGACTCTTCCGGTGAGGTTGACTATCAGCATCTGGGCCGGCTCGTGGACAGCGCGGTGCATTTCCTCGACAATGTCATTGATGTTAACAAGTACCCTCTTGCTGAAATAGAGCAGACGACCAAAGGCAACCGCAAGATTGGGCTGGGGCTGATGGGGTTTGCCGACATGCTCATCGAGCTGGGCATCCCTTACAACTCTGAGCAAGCCGTGGCTGTGGCGGAGGAAGTGATGGCTTTTGTTCAGGAGCAGGCGCGCCTGAGCTCGGCGCGGCTGGCTCAGGAGCGGGGGTCCTTTCCGAATTATGCCGGCAGCGTCTTTGATGCCAATGGCGATCCCGGGATGCGCAACGCCACTACCACCACAATCGCTCCCACGGGCACACTGAGCATTATCGCCAATTGCTCCAGCGGTATTGAGCCGCTGTTTGCCGTTTCCTATATCAGGAACGTCCTTGATAACACCGAGATGGTAGAGGTTCACCGCACCTTTGAGCAGATGGCCCGGGACGGCGGTTTTTACAACGAAGAATTAATGAAAGAGATCGCCAAGAAGGGAGGCATCCAGGATTTGCCTGAAGTATCGGATGATATCAAGTCATTGTTTGTTACTGCGCATGACGTTTCCCCCGAGTGGCACATTCGCATGCAGGCTGCTTTCCAGAAATACACCGATAATGCCGTCTCGAAAACGGTTAATTTCGCTCATGACGCCACGACTGCAGACGTAGAGCAGGTTTACAAGCTTGCCTACCGGACAGGGTGCAAAGGCGTCACCATCTACAGGGACGGCAGCCGCGAGGTGCAGGTGCTTAACATTGGCGGCGTTAAAAAAGAGAGTGAGCCGGAAGCCGTGCCGGGCCAGGTAAAACCGCGGCCACGGCCCGGCTTCATCACGGGCGGCACTCACAAGCTCGCTTCCGGCTGCGGCAACATCTACGTGACCATCAACCAGGATGAGCATGGCCTCTTTGAGGTCTTCTCTTCAATGGGGCTCGCCGGCGGCTGCAAGGGAGCTCAATCAGAAGCAATAGCCAGGTTAATTTCCCTGGCCCTCAGGTCTGGAGTTGCGGTTGATGCGGTTGTGAAATCGGTTAAGGGAATTCGCTGCCCGACTCCCGGATTCGGGGAAGGAGTCAAGATACATTCTTGTCCGGACGCGATAGCGCAGGCGCTGCTTGCGCATATGGAAAAAGTGCCTGGGCTGGCTGATGGCGCCGTTGCGGCAGGACTGCCGTCCGCAGCAGAGCAGGCTCACTGTCCGGAATGTCCCGAGTGCGGCAGCACCGGCCTGGAGTTTGGCGAAGGGTGTGTTTTTTGCCATTCTTGCGGTTTCTCGCGGTGCGGCTAGCGGCACGGATAAACAGTGGAATTTTACAAATCTGTCAAAAAGTCGTGTAGGGCAACGTCGAGAAGTCGAAGCCCGGTCACCGCTGCCAGCCGCGCCAGAACATGTGGTTTTTAGTAATAGATCAAAAAGGAAAAAGCTTAAGAGGGGAGTAATTGAAGCTTATGATTTTAAGCATATGCTCATGACCTCAGGGGAAGACACGCGCTCGCTTGATTGCCGGCGGCCAGTGAAAGCTGCCAGGCCGGCTGCTACCCGGAAGCGCAGGTCAGGAGGAAGCCGTTCAGCCGCCAGGCCTTCGGTCAAGCAGCCTGCCTTCAGCAAGCCTGGTTACGGCTCCAGACCCGGCAGCATTGGCAACAAGCTGGCAAGCCGCCGCGTGCAGGTTCTGGCAATCATCAGCGCCGCCTTTTTCTTCCTCTGGATTGGCCTTAAGGCAATGGGGCTGGCAGACCTTTGGCCGCTTCTGGCGGCGCCAATTTTGTTGTCGGCTTGGTTTTTCTATGAAGCCGGAGTGATGGTGGCAGTGTTTTTAACCACACTGCTTTTAGTCCAGACCTCTTTTGAAAAAAGCCCGGCGTTGATAATCGCCCTGATGACATTTACGGCAACGGGGCTGGGATTGGGATGGGGCCAACGGCGGCAAAAGCTTGCCCACCGCCACACACTCCGCTCGTCGCTTACCGATTCGCTCACCGGTCTTTATAATTACGGACATTTTATGGAATGTCTTGACCGCGAGATCCACCGTGCCGGCAGATACGGCGGCGCCGTCACACTTGTAATGTTTGACGTTGATCACTTCAAGCATTTCAATGATCACTTCGGGCACCAGGCGGGCAACAAAGCTTTAAAGGCAATTGCCTCCACATTAAAACGTGAAAAACGGGAATCTGATATCGCCGCCCGGTTTGGCGGCGAGGAGTTCGTGCTCCTGATCCCGGGCGATGAGTCTGCAGGCATCGAAACGGCCGGGCGCCTGCGCCGGTCAATATCCCGGATGCAAGTGCCGGTTGGCGGCGGGGCCGCCGCCGGGATTACCGTCAGCGCCGGTGTGGCCAGCTATCCTTTGGGTGCGTCATCCCGCGAAGAGTTGCTTGACAAGGTCGACCAGCTTCTCTATGTTTCCAAAAATGCCGGCCGCAACAGGATAAGCATTGCCCACAACAAGCGGCGGCTGGCTGTTTCCTGAATGCTTCAAAATCTGGCGTGCCGGCGGGCGCAAGCAAGCTTCACGCTGGCCGTGACTGGCCATGGTCAAATTAAAAACAGAGAATATAAAGGTCAGAATTGAAACCGGGCGCCATATCATCATCGGTACTGTGCATCCGCCTGCGGTAGCCTATCGCAGCCGCCTCTCAGACTTGCTTAACCAGAAAGAAGTTTCCTTCATTTCGGTAACGGATGTGGAAGTTTACCAAAACGGACAGCCCGAAGCCCCTCTGTATTCTGCTGCTTTTCTGGCCTTAAATCTGAGAAAAATTGAGATGATCACACCGATTGAAGAATGACAAGGCCGGCGCTGAGGCTTTTTTCGCTGAATGTTGCCGCCAAAAAATTCCCGGCAAGAAGAGCGTTGCGGCTTACTTGAGCGGCAGCCTGGGGCTGCAACAGTAAGAAAACGACGTAAGTCAAAAAAACAATCTCCACGAAAGTTAACGTGGCCGTAAGCCAGATGAGAAAACGGGCGGCGCCGGTCCTGGTTGTTCCTCGCCAAAGCCTTCTTTTTTCCATGCGGCTGGCAACCAGGTAGCCGATATGAATGATTCCAAATACAAATCCTCCATAGAAGAACTGCCATTCAGGGCCGCCAAAACTCAATAGCAGATAATAATAAATGATTTCCGTCAGCAACAGGAAAACATTTACCCGGTAGCCTGCCTCTACCATCGCCTCAAAACTTGCCGAGGGCGCTTCTTGCTGTAGGCGTTGGCGCTCCCGACCGAGATCTTTTAGGGCGCGCGGCACCAGCCCCAGCGTAAAAACGCTAATTGTCAACATGAAAAAGGTGTAGATAAACAAAAAGATGCGCATGGCATTTCAGGCGCTCATCTTAACCAATATGCTTTTCCTTGTTATAGTTCTGTTCTTCCAGAAACCTTTGATAAAGCAGGTCGGCATTTGCCGATACGAAGGAAATGGAAAGCAGAGGAAGTGCAGGCACTCCTTTGTTAAAGGCAATTCCTGCGATCATGGTGCCAATAAATGAAACTGTCATTGCCAACACAGTAATAACACGCCGCAGCCGGTACGTCAAGCTGCAGGCGATGAACAGGGAAAAAAAGATCATGTCGCTAACTCCCAACCTCGAGACTGCCGGCGCTCCAAACACGGGCAAGTTAATGGTTAAATAGTCGATCCAGTTGCTGCCGCTCTCAATAATCTTTTTTGTCGGGCCCAGGAAGACGCTGTAAAAATCCACGATTATGATTAGCCCGCTGATCAGCAGGATCTGGCTGATGGAAGTCAGCATCAACCCAATCCATAAACCGGCGCTGGCGGCAAAAACGAGCTTGGCAAGAAGCTCAACTGTTCCCCAACCGGCAACGATTGCGCCTGCAGAGGCGAGGCCGGCGAGGAGGGCTAAAAATAACAGCCGGTGTCCCAGGCCTGCCAGGAAAGACAAGGTGGAGACAAAGGCGCAAGCGATCAGAAAACCCAGGACAAAAACCAGCGCAAGGCCGGCGTCCGAGTCCGCCGCCACTTTTCCGGTCCGTGTCAGGATGAGGTCAGCCGTGGCGGATGAAATGACCAGGCAGAAAAACAGAAATGCGGTGACAAGCTCCGTGTTTAAATCGAGGTTTGGCTTTCGGATCGCGTTTCCTTTCCGGTCTTTCCGGTCGGCCCCGCGCCCTGCATGCGGACCGCCTTCTTTTACCTAGTAAGGAGGAAGTGACTCGTACCAATCCCCAAGCACCTTGAAGGCTTTCCAAAAGCTTGTTTTTTGGCGTTGGTCATTCAGGGACTTATCAATTTCCGGAGTGACCAGAGCTTCAGTGGTTGGAGTCAGTGGCTGCACTACGCCTGGGCTGAACTCAAGTTTGTGTGCCAACGGAAAGTCCAGTTGGTTGAACGCTGCCACGGATTGCTCGCCCATGATCACCACCATCTTTGGCTGGACGATCATCAGCTCCCTGACCAGGTAAAGCGGGCAGTGCTGCAGCGCTTCTTTTTCCGGAACATTTGCGCATTTGATGATATCGGTACCGTAAAGAATCAGTGAGTCAATGCCAATCTTTTGACAGCTTTTCATGACTGCCTCGCCCGAGCGGCCGAAAAAAGCTACTCCCTCAGACGTCTCACTAGGAAGGGTGCGGTACTTGATCAGGAATATGTCCGCAAGAGGATGACCTGATCCAATCACGGGCACTGCCGGCCCATGAGTACATTTTTGGCAGTGAGTCAGCTCCCGGCAGAGTTCATTGATTTCAGCAATGGCGCGGGAAAGCTGCTTGTCGTATAAGTTGTCTTCGGGTCTCGACAAATCGAACCTCAAAATGGACCGCTACCGCCGGATGCTTAGAGCCAGAGGAAATGGGGAAAAGCGCTCTTTGCCCCGGCCAGTCAAGGGCCAGGCGTGAAGTCGAAGCGGCCGCCCTGCGCCACTGCCCTGGCAAAGTAGTTATTTGCCGCATGCAGGGGGAATCCTTCCATTCGCATTTCCTGATCGCGTTTCCCTGCAGGCCGGCATCCTTGTCCTGTCAAACCGGGCGACAGCCTCAATGTGCGGCGTGTTGGGAAACATGTCAACTGCCCCCGCTCGTGTCAGCCTGTAGCCGCCTTCTGCAAGCACGGCAGCGTTGGCGGCCATGGTGGCGGCATTGCATGAAACATACACAATCCTGGAGGCTCCCAGTTTTATAATGCGCTCGATTTCTTTTTTGCTGGCGCCTGCCCGAGGAGGATCAAGAACAACCAGATCGGGAGGCGCTTCTTCTCCCGACGCTGTTTCCTCAATGACCTGTTTGAGCAGGTTTCTCACTTTGCCGGCCTTGAAAAAAGCGTTTTCCAGCCCGTTCACGCGGGCATTTTCAGCCGCCAAGCGGGTGGCCTCCTCCCCAATTTCGATGCCGAAGGCCCGGCGGCAGCGGCCGGCAAGCAGAAGAGCTATCGAACCAACGCCGGAGTACAAGTCAAAGGCAAGGCCGCCGGCGGCGGGGCCGGCGTAATCAAGCATCTTTCCGTACAGGCGTTCTGCCATCAAGGTATTTGTCTGCAGGAATGAGGCCGGAGAAACCTTCAGCATCAGGCCGCAAATTTCTTCATTGATATGGTCACGCCCTGCCAGAACTTCAAAGGGAAAACCGGTAGCGACCGAGGCCCGGGTGCCGTTTAAGCTCCAGAGCAGTGACTTCACCTGCGGGAAGGCGGTCAGAAGCTCGCCGGCAAATCTCTCCCTATTTGGAAACCGCCCCGGCGCTGTTACCACGTTCACCATGACCTCACCGGTATGAATTGCTTCGCGCAAAACAAGGTGACGCCAAAACCCGCTGCCACTGCCCTGGTCGTAAACACCCGCGCCGCTCGACCGGACAAATTCTCGCACATGGTTGCGGATTTGGTTGGTAAGCTGCGAATGCAGCAGGCAGTCCTCAACATTAAAAACGCGGCGCCATTGCCCCGGCAAGTGAAAGCCCAGGGCCGGTCCGTAGCCATCATCAGCAAAAGAAAACTCAACTTTGTTGCGATAACGCCAAAGCCTGGCAGCTGCCAACGGCATGTCGTTCTCAACGTCGGACAGCCCGCCTATATGGGCCAGACACTCGGCCACCTGGCTTTGCTTGAACTCAAGCTGCGTTTCATAGGCGAGCGTTTGCCAGGCACATCCCCCGCAGATATCAAAGTGGCGACAGACAGGCTCAACCCTGGCCCTGGAAGAATCGAGCACCCTGACAGTTCTGGCCTCAGCATGCGAGCGCTTGGACCTGGTCACCCGGGCGCGGACCAGATCTCCCGGCAGCGCCCCCTCAACGAAGATGACAAATCCATCCAGGCGGGCAACGCCCCGACCTCCGAAGGCGAGGCTTTCTATCTTGAGGTCGAGCTCTTTTGCGGGCTTGAGTTTCTCCATGGAGACTAACAATTTACAACATCTGCAGGGAAAAGGTGATCTTGGCGCTATATGCAAGCTGACATGATGAGATGTGATTTTCTCTGTACCAAATAAAAAGAATGAGCTATCATTGGTAATGTGACCGTTCTTAGAATCTATCTCAAGAGGCGTATTCTGCTGCGGTCGGCGCTTTTCCTTTTGGCTTTAATGACGCTCGCCCTTTCAATTACAGCCTGCGCCGGCAATGAAAAGGCGTCGACGGCGTCGGCGGAGCCCGCTGCTGCCACAGGTGTAATCCGCATATCCATCGATGGCATGTTCACTCCCAAGGAGTCTTATTCGGTTTACTCGCAACTGCTGGACTATATTGCCGAAAAAACAGGGCATCCCACCGTGTTGCAGCAGACCGGCAGCTATTCCGAAGTAAACGATTTGCTGGCGCATGGAGGGACTGATGTCGCCATCCTCTGTTCCGGCGGCTATATCAAGGCTTTTGATAAACTTGGCTTACCCCCGCTGGTTGCGCCGGTAGCGAATGGGCAACCTCTCTATTACTCATATATTGTCACCCGCAGCGGCAGCGGTATCAGAAAGTTTGAGCAGTTGCGCGGCCACCCTTTTGCTTTTAGTGATCCCATTTCACTCACCGGAACACTCTACCCGGAATCCCGCGTCGTTGGCCTTGGTTATCAGCCAAGCGCCTTTTTTAGCCATATCGTTGTTGCAAACAGTCATGATAATTCCATCAAGGCGCTCAAAGAAGGGGTTGTTGATGGCGTTGCCGTCGACAGCTACATATATGATTACATGAAGGCCAATGAACCGGCCAGCGTCAGCGGCCTCGACATTATCGAGAAATCACCGCCGTTTGGCTCTCCTCCGCTGGTGACACGTCCAGGCATGCCCAAGGGGCTGCGGAACCAGTTATTAAGCGTCCTGACGGGAATGGACAGCGACCCGCAGGGGAAACAGATTTTATCAAAGCTGAGAATAGAAAGATTTATTCCTGTTGACAAGTCTCTCTATGACTCCGTTGGCGGCCTTGAGGCAAATCTTGTCAAGGCGCACGTAATCCAGTGACAATCTTTCGGCGTCTCAGAAATTATTTTAATAACCTCGGGCTGGGCAAGAAGGTTGTGATTATTCTCTCAGTCACAACGGCGCTGGCAGGCATCTTGCTATCAGGGCTGGGAACGGAAAGGTTAAACTCGTTGCTTGTCGATCAAAAGATCAATTCATCAACTGAAATTGCCAACACGTTGGCGGCTACTGCGCTTCCGGACCTGTTGACAAACGACTTCGTTGATCTGCAGGATAGCACCGACGGCGTGGTGGCGCGTGACGACAGGCAGGAGATTGTTTACGTTGGGGTTTACGATACCGCAGGCAAGCTCCTGGTTCATTCTTCACGCCAGGCAGGCAAACAAACTCCGGCCGAAAGCGCGGATATGATCAAAACCAGCGTGCCGCTGTCGATTAACGGCAGGAATTTCGGCAGGGTCGACATGTATGTTTCGCTGAGCCGCATCAAGAGCAACGTTCTGGCGGTGGTGCTCTCCCTTGCCGGCCTGCTTTTGCTTGTCATTGTTGCATCGGCGGCGGCAACGGCGTTTGTGGCCATGCGCATGATTGTCAAGCCGGTACGAAACCTGGCTGCCAGCGCAAAACAGATTTCTGAAGGAAATCTTGATTTTAAGATACCGGTTAAATCTGAAGATGAACTGGGCGAACTGTCACAGGACTTCAATCATATGGCACAGATCCTCAAGGAGCGCCAATCGGAACTCAGGGTGGCCTATGAAAAGCTGGAGCGGAATTATAAAGCCATTCGGGAGGCCTACAAGGAGCTGCGTGAGCTGGACCACATGAAATCCGGTTTCATCGCCGTGGTATCCCACGAGTTGAAGACGCCTCTGTCTCTAATCAAAGGGTACATTGAAACAATTTTGGCCGGGAATCTGGGAAAAGCCAATGCCAGGCAGCGGGAAAAACTGGCTCTGGTCATGAACAGCGTGGACAGATTGTCGGACATTGTTGACAAGTCTCTCGATTTTTCAATCATTGAACGGGGAAGCCTCGTCATTGAGCAGCAGAATCTGGCGTTGAGCAAGGTGCTCGATGCCGTTGTTGATGAATTTGCCCTGGAGGCTTCCGAGCGAGAGCTTGATCTTGAAAAGGACATTTCTGACGGATTGCCGCACTTGGCCGGCGATGAGATTCGCCTGCACCAGGTGTTTCACAATCTGGTCGCCAATGCGATTGATTTTACTTCAGCGGGCGGAACCGTGAGGGTCCATGCTTATTTTGATGCGGAACACCGGCAGGATATAGTCGAAATTTCCGACACAGGCTCCGGTATTCCCAAGAAAGAATTAAGATACCTGTTCACACCGTTTTATCAAGTTGAAAGTCCCACAACCCGCAAGCATCCGGGAATGGGCCTGGGACTCGCAGTTGCTAAAGGAATTGTCGAAGGGCACGGGGGGACCATCACCGTGTCAAGCCGCGTCGGCAAAGGATCAATTTTTTCCATTGCCTTGCCCGTTCTTGACGGTGACGGGGCCGGCGCCGCAGCCGATAATATTAAGTGAGATATAAATTGGTTTTTTGAGGGCAGCAAACAAATGGAAATGATAATACCAAAGAAGATTCTTGTTATTGATGATGAACCCGGGATTTGCGACATAGTCTGTCTCAATCTTGAAAGCGAAGGATATCAGACCGACTGCGCCCAAAGCGGGCAAGATGCTTTGATCAAGGTCAGAGCCGCAAATCCCGACGCAATTATCCTGGATATCATGATGCCGGGAGTTGATGGTTGGGAAGTGCTATCGCACATCAAAAACAATCCTGCTTCCCGCGACATCCCGGTTATCCTGCTGTCGGCCAAGGGCGAAGAAATTTCCAAGTTGCTGGGATTTCAGCTCGGCGCGGATGATTATATTACTAAACCTTTCAGCGTCAAGGAGCTGACTGCGCGTGTCAAAGTCGTCTTGGATCGGTACGGCGCCAAACAGGCGGAGACCAGGCAGGCAGCGTCTTCACCGGATGGCAATAAAATAATGGCCCACAAGGGGAGGGAGATTTTTTTTGTTGATATTTCCAGTATTTTTTTTGCGGCTGCCGACAAGAATTACACTTATCTTCATACAAACGATGACAAATATGTATTGCGCCGCAACATCAGCCAGGTTGAAAACCAACTGCCACGCAACTTTATGCGTGTGCATAAAAGCTTCATTGTCAACTTAACCAAGGTCAGCAAGCTGTTTTCTTTAAAGCGCGGCTCGTATCTTGTGGAGCTGACCGATGCGCGCCGGTCCCGGATACCTGTTAGCAGAAGCAAGCTGGTACAACTGCGGCGGGCAATTTCAGGCCGGCCGGCGCCCTAGCTCTTTGGGTGGGTGCCGGGCCCGGCGCCTGGTTTCGTTTTAGAACCTATCTTAAAAAGCATATTCTGCTGCGAACAGCCTTTTAAGATAGATTCTTAACGATCCTGCCTTACGGCGTTCCGGCCAGCTCATTAAAGCTGTTCTTGTAAATAACCCTTTGGCTAACGAGCAGTAGCTGCCCCGAAGTGCAATTAAAACAGCCGACATAAACGGGTCCTTTCATCAGGTTGGCGAAGTGAGGCGTAATGATGCTTCCCGCCCCGACGGGAAAGTGAGTATTGCCGGTCGCCGGATTGATCATGCTTGAGCCCCCGATTGTAATGTTGGCGTCGGCCGGCGTGCCGCCCAGATTCGCGATCAGAATCCAGTCGCCGGCCATATTATTAGCCGGTTTGGAGTCATACCAGTTGAACCAGGCGTCAGTACCGATGTCAGTTGAAGGCAGCCATGGAATTGTCTGGGTTGGTCCGGGCACGGGAATGGGATAGGTCCAGGTGTTGCTGCCGAAGGTGCTGCCGGCAGGGTCAAGAAAAATCCCGTCTTCCTCGTGGAAGGAATTCTTAAATATTACTCTTTGACTTATAATCAATTTCTCGCCGTTATTGCAATCCTGGCAGGTAACATACACCGGCCCTCCCATGCGCCCCGGGAACTGGGGCGTAATCCGTCCCCGCGGGGCAATTACAAGGAAATTGTTGCCGGGGTTTTGCGGGTCATTCATAATCTTGCCGCCGATGCTTATCTGTACGCGGACAGGATTGAAATCGCTATTATTGGCCACCAGCACCCAGTCTCCGTTCATTCCGGCTGACTGTTTGTCGTACCAGGGAAACACGGCTCCCGCGCCCAGCTTTGAGGCCGCCACCCCTGGGACCTCAGAGAAACTGTCTTTAAAAAGCGACCGCTGACCGGCAAGAAAAGGATTGCCCGACGGCGACGACACCCTGACAGGGCCATTGGCGAGGCGCGCCGGCAACTGCCACTCAACGTGTTGACCCGGAGCGAGCGGGCCAAGCGTTGCCACTGGCGTCGCGCTGTCTGTTACATCACCGATGTAGATATTGATCAGGGTGGGCTTATCGCCCGTATTTGCTACACAGATCCAGTCTCCGTTCATTCCCCAGGAAGCAATATTGTCATACCAAGTAAAGAAGTAGTCGGTTTCCAGCCGCGCGGCGGGCACGGAATTAATCTCCTGGAAGGAATCTTTAAAAAGCACACGCTGACTGACATTTAAGGGCTCGCCGTTTGTCGACGACACTTTTACCGGGCCGTTTGTAAGGACTTTTGGCGAGTGCCACTCGACATGGCCACCGGGGGCGATGGCAGTGCCATGAGCGGCGTCAAAAGAAGCCACTGTTGTTTGCCCCACCTCGATATTCACATCTGCGCTGCCGGCGCCGCGGTTGGTGATAAGTATCCAGTCCCCATTCATCCCCCAGGCGGCATTGTTGTCATACCAGGGGAAGTAGTAATCGTACTGGCTGGCGGCAGCAGATACTGGAGCGGGAACTGTTATTAGCAGCAATGCAGCAAGCGCCATCAACGGCAGCATAATGAATGGCGCCAGCTTGGCCGCGCGCCTTGCGGAATTTCTTGAGGTCTTTCCGGATCTCCCCATTATTTTTTAGCTTCTTGTTTCGTCGCTTTACCCTCCGGCCAGCGGCCAGCATCGTGCCGTTACCAACTGTGAATATTATCCATATTGTTTGACAATATCAAGACGAGCTGCTATTAATTGTGCGGAAAATATACCGTAAGGGGTAAAAATCAGGGAATTCCCTGATAGTAAATAAAATTTAATAAATGTACTATTGAATTCCTTTTCGGATTAAGTGTGATAATCAATGATATTAAGATACCTCTGGTGCTGAATTGTGTAAATACGCTAGTGGTTCACACAGCTCATGGAATAATGACAACACTACGCATGACTCCAATCGTGAGGAGGTGGAGAATTATTTAAAAGGGTGAGGGGTTCAAAAACCACCAGCTTTACGAGATCAAAAACCAACTAAGAAAGAGTTGAATTTACCGGGAGGTGAAGGAATTGATATTTAAGGCAAAGGCCGCCATTTTAAAGAAAAAGGCCGCTATCATTGTGGCCTTGGCGATAATCTTTGTGTTTGCCGTTGGTGTGGGCGTACTTTATGCTACTTCGGCTGCGCCGGACGCCCCCCATTACAATTATTCCGAGTGTGTGAGTTGTCATTCGGATGTGGCTAACTATCATACAAACGCTGGCATTCAGCAGTACTCCGATTGCATCAGCTGTCACGGTGACAAGGTCAGCAGCCCCGATGACAAGTCCTTGTTCGATGCCGTTCACAATCAATATTATGACACTCCCCACAGGGCGCACCTGACCTCAAGCCTGCTCTCGTTCACTTGCACTACCTGCCATCAGTCGGTAGACGTCAGGGAGGAATCCGCGGCTTCTGTCCGGCGGCAGGTTGACATCACGTTGTGCGCGAAATGCCATAGTCCTTTTCCGGCGACGATGAACCCCACCTGGGCAACACAGGACTGCACGACCTGTCATTCCGACTGGCAGAGCCAGCATGCGAGCAAAGCTCCGTATGTTAATAACGCAAATATCACGGCGAGCAACTGTTACGGCTGCCACGGCGGCAGAGCCTGGTACCTAAGCGGCGCGGCTGCCCTTGGGCTGAACCGCGGCAATATCTACTGGAACGGCCTGAGCGATTACGCGGCCGGGAAGCTGTCGGTGGACTTCTCCATCACAAACAGCGGTTCGGGAACTGCGAATGGTTTGAACATCTCACAGGTCCTGTCAACAAACGGCGTTGGCGTAGCCACCCCGATGCCGTTGCCGCTGGGAGATGTGGCGGAGGGCGGCTCCAGCAATTTTACGCTGGTGTATTCAGTGCCAGGCACAGTCAGCTTGTTCTATACAACCCTGTACGCCAACGCTGTCAATGATGACAATCAGACGCAATACTGGCCTTCCAAGCCGTAGCCATCTCCACGAGAAGTCAAAAGTAAGGTTGCTTTTTGAAAA
Source organism: Actinomycetes bacterium (assembly GCA_021790115.1). GTDB lineage: Bacteria > Actinomycetota > Thermoleophilia > BMS3ABIN01 > BMS3ABIN01 > JACWAD01. The sequence goes on from JAJYIM010000009.1 coordinate 39,752, forward strand.
TGAACGGAGAAAGGACTGACATGGAAGCCTTGATAAGGAAACCTGAACCGGCTGCAGACAGACTAAAGGACTATGCGCCGCCGGCTGTCGCACGGCTTGGCAACATTGCGGAGGTCACCCGCGAGTGCTCCAACTGGCAGTGCAGCGTGGTGGTGCCGCCGGCGCCACCGTCATAAGGCAGGAGATGAAGCGAGTGAAAAAATCCAACCTGGAAGAAAACATGCGCCATGGCAGCAGCGGCGCCGAGAGCGAAATGAAAGAGGTGAGCTAAGTGACAGATGTTAACAGCAAGGGCGGCCTGAAATTAAATCCGACTGTTTCCCGCCGCGCCTTTCTGCAATGGGGAAGCGCCATCAGCGGGACTGCGGTAGCAAGCACCCTGTTGCCCGGGGGCCTTCTGCGGCAGGTCTTCGATTCCGACAAGGCGAAAGCCGACGACGCCGGAACCTGGATATACAGTGCATGCAACATGTGTGGCGGCTGCTCGGGCATCAATGTAAATGTCGTTGACGGCGCGGTCAGGAAAATCGAGCCTAACCCGTACAATGCGGCTGGCGTCAGCAATACCTGTATTAACGATACTAATGACTCAGCTGACTTTGTTAACGCCACGAGCGGGTGGGGCGCCGGCATGTGCCCCAAGGGCAACTCCGGGTATAAGTCGCTTTACGACCCGGACCGCATCAAGACGCCCATGAAGCGGGACCCGAGCAGTCCCCGCGGCGTCGGCGCAGTCTTCAATCCCATCACTTGGGATGACGCCCTGAACGAGATCACAACGTATCTGCAGGGCCTCAAGGCCGAGCAAAGCGGTAATGGCGCCCATCAGCTGCTCTTCTTCTCTGAGGACGGCATAACCGGCAATAATCCACAGCAGGATTTTTGCAAAATGTACGGAACGCCGAACTATATCCAGCACACCAGCTTATGCGACGTCGCCAGGAAGAGGGCCTTCAGCGTCCCCTTCGGCGACGAGCGGCCTGTGCCGGATTTCGCCCACGCCAAATATGCTCTTATCTTTGGCTGGAACTTCCTTTCCGCCACCAAGTGGTCGCACTTGCCCCGCATTGCGCGCCAGTTCTTTGACAACGGCGGGCGGATGGTGGTCATTGACCCTGTTTTCAGCAATACAGCGGCGGTAGCCTGCAGGAACGGCGGTCAGTGGGTGCCGATAAAACCGGGCACCGACGGGGCCTTGGCGCTGGCACTTGCCTACGTGCTTATCAATGAGAATCTCTATAATTCTGCCTTCGTCAATGCCAACGTAATCGGTTTTCAAGCGTTTAGCGATTATGTAAAAGGCGTCAGCGACGGCACCGCCAAGGATCCTAACTGGGCCGAAGGCAAAACGGGCGTGCCGGCCGCCACAATCGTCAGCCTTGCCCGTGAAATCGGCGATTCCAACAACTACCCGGCAGTGATCGACACCTGGTCGGGGCCGGGGCATCACACCAACGGCACCCAGGGCGGCCGGGCCATCTCGGCGCTGCTGGCCTTGACCGGCCAGATAGGCAGCAAGGGCAACCAGGTGTTCACCAACCGCTTGGGTCCATCGGCGCGGACGGCCACCAACACCCACGATAGCTCCTTAAACCGTCACCGCATCGATGGCCTGGGACAGCCGTTTAGCCAAAACGGCTTCCCCCTGGGTCATGGATCGGGAATCGTCCTTCGCGCCCGCGACGTTATCTATGATTCTGACCTCTCAGCAGATCAGTACTATGCCAAGTACCCCTATCTGGGAAGCAGCGCAGCGGACGCAGATACAAACCGGCCCAAAGCAGCCATCTTTGTCTTTGACAATCTGGCCATGAACTCATCGAACGTTCAGAAGAACATCGACGCCTTGAACAAGCTGCAATACGTTGTCTCAATCGATACGCATCTGAGCGAGACCGCCCAAATGGCTGACATCATACTCCCGGGCGCCAACTATCTGGAGCGCTACGATTTCACAGTCAACTGGGTCACGTTTTACAGCTTCGGCCTGCGGCAACCGACTGTCGGCTCCTGGGTGGGGAATCCCTACCGCGATGAAATCGGCATCATTATGGAGCTGGGCCGGAGGCTCGGACTCAAAGGCGACGCCGGCAGCACGGCTCCCGGTGACTTCAGCATGACGGAAGAGCAATATCTGGGCCAGCAGTTGCTGCTGAATTCCACGATCAAGGGGAACCTGTATCCCTCGGGAGACCCCACGAATATGGCCGACTGTGACGCAGCCCTGAACGCTCTTAAGGCGCTGCCGGGAGCGGTTTGGCCAACCCTGAATGATCTTGTGGCCAATATCAGCAAGTGGGGCACCACGTATGGAATAATCAGCAGACTTAAGACGGTTGTTGGCGGCAGCCAGAAGATCGTCCTCAATTCCTACAGTGGCACCGACGCCGGATCCGGCACCGCCGACGCCATTGCTGGTTATAAGTCTCTGCAAACGGCAGGCTACGACGCTCTGCCCGCTTACAGCGACCCGGTCGACGCTCCCGGACAGCTTGGCTACGACGGCTATCCATTCCACATGGTCTCCTGGAAACAGTCTGAACACACTCACACGCGCACGTTCAACAATGTCTGGCTGATGGAGATGAAGGGGACCAATCCCTGCCTGATCAACAAGTCGGTCGCCGACAGCATGGGCATCAAGAACGGCGACGCCATCAAAATCGAATCTCCCATTGCGACAGTGGACGCCACTGCTTTCCCGGTAGAGGGAATCGAGCCGACTACCGTCGGTGTCATGCATGGTTTTGGCCACTGGGCCTTGGGATCAGTCGCCGAAGGCAAAGGCACGGCTGCGGGGCGCTTGATGCCCGGCAAGCCTGAAGCAATATCCGGCCAGGGGATCAGCAAGGAAGTGGCCGTAAAAGTCTACAAGGCTTAGAAAGGAGGATGATTATTCATGGCTGCTAATCCTAATCAGCTCGGCTTTCAGCTAGATATGGAGCATTGCATTGGCTGCCGGGCCTGTCAGGGAGCCTGCAAACAGCAGAACCAGGTTGAGCTGGGAGCTGAATACCGCCGGGTCGAGACGTTCGACGGTGGCACGTATCCATCGCCCTTCCGGAACTTCATGTCAATGTCGTGCAATCACTGTGAGTCGCCTGCCTGCATAAAATCATGCCCGGTGGGAGCGATCACCAAAAGGGATACCGATGGGATTGTCATTTTGGATACCAATGTGTGCAACGGCTGCAAGCGCTGCATGGAGGCATGCCCGTATGGGGCGCCCCAGTTCAACCCCGTCACCAAGAAAGTTGAAAAGTGCCACATGTGCTATCAGCGGATTGATGCCGGCCTGCCGCCAGCATGCGTGCAAACATGCATGGCCCGGGTGCTCAAATACGGTAAGCTGTCCGGGCTTGCCGGCGACACCGGCAAGCACATAAATCACTTTGCTGATCCAAAGTATACGCATCCGTCAATACGGATCATCCCGCCAAGCGAACAATAGGAGGGAGAAAAAGATGTTAGTCGGTGAGGAGAAAGCCATAGAGCCGGAAACACATAGCAGGGTCGTAATCTACGACTTCCTCAGGCGTGCTTTTCTTCACGAACCGACGGAAGAGTTCTTTGCCGGCCTGTTGGAGAGCAGGCTCTTGGAAGAGTTGATAGACCTTCCCGGTGTCAGAGAGATGAACGAATGCGTTGAGAGCGAGCTTTCGTCCGGGAATCTCGATGGTGTCCGGCAGGATTTCTATCAGCTCTTCCATGGCCCCGGCCACGTCAAAGCACCGCCCTGGGAGTCCGTTTATACATCAAAATTCCGATTAGTCAACCAAGAGTCCACGGTGGCGGTGCGGAAGTTGTATGCGAGGTATGGTTTTGAAACCGGAGCCGGTGAGTTGGAAGATCATTTTGGCACTGAATGTGACTTCCTCTTCAGATTGTGCAGCCTTATGCTGGTCGCCGATGAAGATCACCGGTCTGACTTGATTAAAGTACAGAAATACTTTATTAAAGATCATCTATTAAAATGGGCGCCCAGCTTTGCAAAAGATATTATCAGTAACGCCCGCACATGCTACTTAAAGGGACTGGGAAAATTTATAGAGTATTGGGTGCGTCGCGAAGCGGAATACCTGGACGGGATCGCCTAATGTCCAGCTTGCGGCGCGCCGGAATTTAAGCCTTAATATTGCAATGCGGGAGAGTTCCAGCGAGAAAATGGAAATTCGGTCAAAAATTTGGGTTGAAGTAGATGGGGAACCGGTATTCAGCAAGGGGCGATCCTTGTTGCTGAAGGCCATCGACAAATACGGGTCGATAAACAGGACTGCCATGGAGACAGGAATTTCCTACCGGCGTGCGTGGGGCTATGTCAAGGCGATGGAAAAGAGGCTGGGAGTGGATCTGGTCAGGACACGAACCGGTGGCGCCGGCGGCGGCGGAGCGGCGCTCACGGAAGACGCGCGTCATTTTCTAATAATGTACGAGAACCTCGAGTCCGGGATTGATGAGATGGTTGATCAACGTTTCAGGGATATTTTCCAGACATCAAAACCGTTTCATTTGGCTGGGCGCTATGCAGAATTGTCATAACCATTGCGGCTGAGGGTTTGGAGGGAAGCATGTGCGAGACAGAGCAAGAGATAATTTCCGTAAAAGAAGCCGTGGGCACCGTGCTGAGCCATGATATCACTGAGGTGAATCCCGGAATTGGCTTTAAGGGAGCCCGGTTCCGGCGGGGCCATGTCGTTAGCAAAGATGACGTGGAAAAGCTGTTGGATCTGGGCAAGGAGCACTTATATGTCCTGCAAATACAGGAAAACCAAATGCATGAAAACGACGCTGCGGTCATGATGGCCGGGGCAATTGCCGGAACAAATGCCGTTTTTAAGCCGGAGCCCAGAGAGGGGAAAATCGACATCGCTGCCGGCGTCAGCGGCGTCCTGAAGGTTAACGTCGAGGCGCTGGAGCGTTTCAATGGCGTGGGGGCGGTAATGTGCGCGACGCGCCATAACAACACGGTCGTGGCTGAAGGCGAGGCCGTTGCGGGCACGCGCGCCATTCCGCTGGTTGTTGAAAAAAAACCGGTGCATGATGCAGTTGCTATTGCGGAGGCGGCCGGCGGCATTGTCTCGGTCCTTCCCTTGCGCAAGGCGCGCGTTGGTTTGGTCATCACCGGAAACGAAGTATTCAGTGGCAGGATCAAGGATGCGTTTGAGCCGGTAATAACGGAAAAGGTGGTTGCCCTGGGTTCTTCAGTGGTGGAAGTTGTGAAATGCCCTGACGATGTGGGGCAGATCCGGGCGGCTTTGGAGAAGGTCAGGAGCAGCGGGGCTGACCTTGTCGTGATGACCGGCGGGATGTCGGTTGACCCCGATGATGTCACCCCGCTGGCGGCGCGCGCCGCGGGCGCCGACATCACCGCCTATGGTTCCGCTGTGTTGCCGGGTTCGATGTTCATGGTCGGCTATTTCGAGGAAGGCACGCCGGTGCTAGGCGTGCCCGCCTGTGGAATTCATCATCCGCGCACGATATTTGACCTTATCCTGCCCCGGGTGCTTGCGGGGGAAACAATCACCGGGGCGGACATCGCCCGCCTGGGCCACGGTGGCATGTGTCTTGACTGTCCCGAGTGCAGGTTCCCTGTTTGTCCATTCGGCAAGGGTTGTTAGGAAATCTGTCATGAAGACGCTAAAAGAGCAGCTGGCTGAATCGGCGGCTTTCCATGGAGAGGGCTGTCCGGGCCAGACCCTGGGAGTCAGGCTGGCCAGGGCCGGCCTTCAGAGGATTGGAATTGATGATCCGCTGTCCGAGCGGTGGCGCAAACAACTGATTGTCTACGTGGAGATTGACCGCTGCGCGGCTGACGCAGTGATGAGCGTCACTGGCTGCCGTGTGGGAAAACGGACGCTAAAAATTGTTGATCACGGCATCATGGCTGCTGGATTCCTGAATCTTGAAACCGGCAAGGCGGTGCGGGTCGTGGCGCGGGAAGAGGCCAGGAAGCTGGCAGCAAAGTACGCGCCAGGGATTCAGGACAAATATGAGCGCCAGCGGCAGGCCTATGAAGTTATGCCCGATGAGGAACTGTTCGATTTTGAAGACGTCAACATCGAGGTTCCGCGGCAGGACATGCCTGGAAGCCCGGTTTCACGCGTTGAGTGCAGCAGTTGTGGAAACGCTGTTCAGGATCTGCGGGAAGTCCGGCGGTCGGGTGCGCTTCTTTGCAAGCCGTGTGCTGAAGGCGGTTACTTTACTCCCGCTATCAGCCCTGAGATGGAACCCGGGGTGTCTTCAAGCTAATGCGCCAGGATTCTTCCACCAGCAAGGGCGCAGGCGTGCCGGCCTTGATGTTTGACCGGCGGGAACTGGCGGGAGCGCTGGGTGATATCGGCGTCCTGCTGCCGCTTATGGCAGGACTAATTATAGTCTGCGGCGTTTCCGCGTTTATGGTTTTTCTGTTAACGGGGCTGGTTTATATCGCCTCGGGTACATATTTCCGGCTGCCGGTTCCCGTGCAGCCTCTCAAGGCCATGGCTGCAATTGCAATTGCCGGCGGCGCCAGCGCCGGCGAGGTGGCCGCTGGCAGCATGATCATGGGAGCGATCCTGTTGCTAACCAGTGTGACCGGCCTGGCTTCGCGCCTGTCAAGGTTGTTTGCCCCCTGGACAGTTAAGGGCGTGCAGCTGGCCGTTGGGTTAATGCTTATTCAGGGAAGCCTTTCCTTTATTGGAATCGGCGGCATGGCGAAATGGAAGGGCGTGGCTGTGCCGGGTTTGCCGCCGTCAGCAGCGCTGGCCATGGCGGCAGGATGCTTGCTGCTGTTATTTTTTCTTGGCCGCAGCCGGAAATTCCCTGTGACTCTTATGATAGTTGGCGCTGGGCTGACCCTGGGCTTTTTTATTGCCGGCCACAACGTAATCGGGCACCTGCATTTATTAGGTCTGGGTCTGCCGTCACTAACACTTCCCAGCCGGGCGGCCTTTGCTGCTGCCTTCTTTCTCCTGGTGATTCCGCAAATACCCGTAACCTTTGGCAATGCTGTCATTGCCACCGCCGATGTTTCCCGGAACTATTTTCCGAAGCAGTCGCGCCGGGTGACGCCGCGGGCTCTTTGCGCTTCGCTCGGAATTGCCAACACGGTCATTGGCCTGTTGGGCGGCATGCCTGTCTGTCATGGCTCCGGCGGCATGACTGCGCATTACCGGTTGGGCGCCCGCTCTGGTGGCGCCATGGTGATGATTGGAGCATTGCTGGTAGCCATGGCCCTGTTGTTTGGCGACTCGGCCGTTTACGCAATCCTGATGTTGCCGCTCCCGGTCTTGGGAGCCCTCTTGTTTTACGTGGGCGTTGAGCATGCCCGTCTGGTTTTGAGCCTCGACAGCAGATTTGCCATCCTGGCCGCAGTGCTTATCGGCGTGGTGTCGTTAATCTGGAGCAATGTGGCGCTGGGGATGGCTGTCGGGCTTGGCTTCGGCTTCCTGGCCGGGACCGCCAGGCTAACGCGCCGCTTGCTGTCGGCTCCCGGTTAATAAGAAAGGAAAGCAGGACGTGAAAGGAAAAAGCACAGAATCGAAATTCTCAGTCGCTATCCTTGCCGGCGGGGAAAGCAGGCGCATGCAAAGGAACAAAGCGCTGGAGATGCTTGTGGGCAAACCGCTTATCTCTCATATAATCGACCCGCTCAGGCTGACAACTAACGAGATGTTTATTGTTGCAAAGGAAACAGCTGGTTATGAGAAGTTCGGATTGCCGGTTTGCGTGGACCGCTATAACTTTCATGCTTCGATTGTCGGCATTCACGCTGCTATTGCTTTTTCACGTCAGAGCCGCTGTCTCGTGGTTGCGTGCGATATGCCGTTTGCCGAGCCGGCTCTGGCAGATCTGCTGGCCTCCTTTCCGCAGGGGTATGACGCTGTCGTGCCGCTAAGCCGGCGTGGACGTGAACCGTTGCTGGCGCTTTATTCAAAGTCCTGCCTGCCAGGAATACAGGCCCGCATTGAGAAAGGCGATTTGAGCATTCAGCGCCTGATTGACGCCTTGAGGACCAGATACGTTGAGACTGATGAAATAGCCGGCCATTGTGATCCCTTCCAGGCGTTTACAAACGTGAATAGTGATACAGAACTGAAAGTTGCCCGCGCACTTTACCCCAAGGTAATCAAACGCCGCCAGCGGCAAGGCTCGGCGGGCTTGCGATACGGCGCCCGTCCGCTTGTCTGTTTCGTCGGGAAAAAGAACTCCGGTAAAACCACTTTTTTGGAAAAACTGGTGCAGGAGCTCAAATTCAGGGGCCTGCGCACCGCATATTTAAAACACGATTCGCACGGGTTTGAAATGGACCGTGAGGGGACGGACACTTGGCGGATAGCACGGGCGGGTGCGCATTCGGTTGCCATTACTTCGCCGGTTGCCTCAGCTTCCCTGGAAACTGCCCTGCGAGAAAGAAGCCTCGAGGAACTGGCAAGCCGGATTGACGGGCCCGTGGACATCATTTTAGCAGAAGGGTTTAAATGGTCCACCGCCGACAAATTGGAAATATCCCGCAGCGAGCGAAGCTGTTCTCTGGCCTGCGGGGAAGAGGAGCTGCTGGCGGTAATATCGGACCGCCACGATGCAGCCGCGGCGGTGCCGGTATTCAATCTTGATGACGTGAGCGGTGTCGCTGATTTTCTGCTGCACCGCTATGGCCTTAATTTTGCCATGCGAGGAAACCATGTTGGCGTCCAGCAGGAAAACTAGAAACAGAAAAATTTGCAGCCGCAAGCGGCGGGTCATAGATTATCTGCGCATTTCCATCACCGACCGCTGCAATTTCCGCTGCCTGTACTGCATGCCTCCCGAAGGGATCGGCTTCAAGGCGCACGAGGAGATCCTCAGCTACGAGGAGATTGACCGCTTTGCAAAGGTGGCTGCCTGGCTGGGCATTTCCCGCGTCCGCGTGACAGGCGGGGAGCCGCTCGTGCGCCGGGGATGCCCGGAGCTGATGAAGCGTTTGGCAATGATTCCGGGCATAAAGGACCTGTCGCTCACAACCAACGGGGCTTTGCTGGAAGGATATGCAGACGAGCTAAAAAAAGCCGGGGTCAGCCGCGTCAATATCAGCCTGGATAGCCTGCAAGCCGGGAGGTTTTCGCAGATTACCCGGGGAGCCTCGCTGGCGCCCGTGCTTGCCGGTTTGGAGAAAACGCTGCAGCTAGGATTTTCTCCGGTTAAGGTAAATGCTGTCATGACAGAGGGAATTGAGCAGGAACTCCATGATTTCGTGGCTTTGGCACAGGAGTGGCCCGTGCATGTCCGCTTTATTGAATTCATGCCTATCGGGAATCGGATTCGAGGAATCCGAAAGTTTATCCCCCGAGAAAAGATTCTTGACAGGCTGCACGGGTTTGGCAACTTAAGGCCGGTCGGCTCGCCGCCGGGCGGCGGCCCCGCCCGCTATTTCAGATATGCAGGCGCGCAAGGAACTATTGGCTTTATCAGTTCCGTCAGTGACCATTTTTGCCATGACTGCAACAGGCTGCGGCTGACCGCGGATGGCAAATTGCGCAACTGTCTTTTTTCCAGTGCTGAAGTTGACGTGCGTCCTTATATAAACAGGGACCCGGGTGAGCTCGCAGGCGTCATAATTGATTCCATGAATAGCAAAAAGTTTGACCGGCGGCAGGAAAAGCCTGCTTCTGAGCGGTTGATGTCACAGATCGGTGGCTAATCAGTAAATCTGCATTTCTTGACGCAAAACATGACTGGGCAGGTGTTTATCGGCGTATGAAACGAGATTTTTCGCATATTGATAAGGAAGGCAAGAGCCGTATGGTTGACATTGGCGCTAAGCCCGTAACGGCGCGGACCGCCCGCGCAGCGGGAACCGTCTTCATGGGCCCGGAGACCGTTCGGCTGCTGGCTAAACGGGCGCTGCCCAAGGGTGATGTCTTGTCTGTGGCGCGCGTGGCGGGAATCATGGCGGCAAAAGAGACATCCCGCCTAATTCCGATGTGCCATCCGCTTGCCATTGAGCACGCGGCCGTTGACTTTGAGATTGATCATGAACGTTCCGCCGTTAATATCGAAGCTGCGGTGCGGGTTCTCGCCAAAACCGGCGTGGAGATGGAAGCTCTGACGGCGGTCACGGTGGCCGCCCTCACTATTTATGACATGTGCAAGGCGGTTGATAAAGGGATGGTGATTAGTGACGCCAGGCTGCTGGAAAAGCGGGGCGGCTCTTCCGGCCGGGAAGATCCTGCTCGCCGGGCGAGTGAGGGAGTTGCAGGGAGCCAGACAGGAATATAAAGGCCGGGAAATCCAGCCAGCAAATTGGGAGAACAGGGCATGAGCGGGACAAAGGTCGCGCGAATCATATCAATAAATACCTCTCGCGCTAAAGGAGAACGCAAGCAGCCTGCCGGCAAGGGTGAGCTTAAACCCGGGCATGGAATCGTGGGAGACGGTCATGCGGGAAAGTGGCACCGGCAGGTGAGCTTGCTGGCGATGGAAAGCATCGAGAAAATGAGAGGGAAGGGGCTCGCTGTTGGCCCGGGCGATTTTGCCGAGAACGTGACCACTAGCGGCATCGATTTGCCAGTTCTGCCCGTGGGAACGAGGCTCTCGCTGGGGGGCACGGTAGTCGAGGTGACGCAGATTGGCAAGAAGTGCCATAGTCGCTGTGAGATCTACCGCCAGGCGGGAGACTGCGTTATGCCAAAAGAAGGCATTTTTGTAAAAGTAATTTCTGGCGGCGTTATCCGGGATGGAGATCCGGTCGGTTTGCTGAATGGGGGTGGATAAATGAGTTTTACTGCCGCCATTATAACAGTGAGTGACAAGGTTGCCGGCGGCAAGCGCGAAGACGAAAGCGGCCCGGCCCTGGAGCGGCTGTTGTTGGAAGCCGGGGCGAAGTCGGTGGTTCGCGCCGTGGTGCCCGATGAAAGAGAACAAATAGCTGCAGCGCTGCGCGGACACTGTACGCAAAGGCGCGTTGACCTTGTCATCACTACCGGCGGCACCGGCATGGCTCCCCGCGACGTCACGCCGGAAGCGACCAGGGACGTCATTGACCGGGATGCGCCGGGCTTTGCTGAGGCGGTCCGCGCCGAGTCGCTTCGGGTAACGGCGCGGGCGATGCTTTCACGCGCCGTAAGCGGCATCTGCGCCTCCACTCTTATTATCAACTTCCCCGGAAGCCCGATGGCGTGCGAGGAATCGTTCGCGATAGTCAGGCCGGCCCTTGGCCATGCTCTCGAATTGCTGGGCGGCGCCGGGGTGGATTGCGCCCGCAAGCAGCCTTATTGAGGCGAAGGGGTGCATTCAGAAAGCGGGGAGAGCACTTGAGATCAACCGACCGTTTCAGAAGCAATATTGTCGGCGAATTGGAGGAAATTTTGGACAATTGACACCTTAAGAGCAGTAGCCTAGTATTAAGTGCAGTTGTTTTATCTCATTATTTCTTAAGTGAGGGGTATTATTATGTTTGGCGATTTATTTACACCAATGCACATGCTGTTTGTACTAATTATTGTGCTGGTCATCTTTGGCCCAAAGCGGTTGCCGGAGATTGGCCGCTCGCTTGGCAGGGGCATTCAGGAGTTTAAAAAATCAACCAGTGAATTGCAGGAACATATCACGGAAGAGAAAAAAACTGACTCCGCGCCCCAGCCGCAGGAAAAAGTTACTACAGAAGCCACCCATAAAAACCCGCCGGAAGCCACAGGGTCTTAACGACCCGGCGGCCGGTTGCATTCATTACACATAAGCTGTGCCTGATTACCGTGATTTCCGTATGTCCTTGCTCCAGCACCTAGAGGAGCTGCGCAAGCGGTTGGTCACTTCCATCATCGCCATCGCCGTGGGGATGGCGGGATGTTTTATCTTCAAGGGCAGACTGCTGGCGCTGCTGGTAAAACCGCTGGGCGGCCGGCATCTGATCACCCTTACTCCCACTGAATCGTTCATGACCACTTTTAAAGTGTCTGCTTACGCGGGCTTGATTGTTGCTTCCCCGGTTGTTATTTACCAGATCTGGGCTTTTGTGGCGCCCGGGCTTAAAGCCAGGGAGAAGCGCGTCGTATATTTTGCTACTGTTTTCACAAGTCTGCTGTTCTTGGGCGGAGTGGCGTTTTCCTGGTTCCTGGTTCTTCCCCGGGCGCTAAATTTCCTCTTGACCTACCAAAGTGATTTTTTCAATCAGCAGGTGCAGGCCGCCACGTATTTCTCATTTGTCGCCCTGTTTCTTTTGGCCTTCGGCCTGATTTTTGAATTGCCGGCGCTGATTCTTACCCTGGCCAGGCTGGGCATTGTTGATGCAAAGTGGCTGGCAAAAAACAGAAAGTATGCAATTCTGGCCGGCGCAATTGCGAGCGCTGCGCTCACGCCCAGTCAAGACTTCTTCTCCGTAACCGCCATGGCTGCGCCTTTTATTGTCTTGTATGAACTTAGCATCCATCTAAGCAGGCTGGTTCAGAAAAAGGCCGGGGTTAAAACAGCCGGGGTAATGGAAAAGGATCCCGGGGGAGAAACAGCGGACTATTGATTACTGCATAACTAATGTCCTGTAATATCCGGGCAGAAGGTTACCCTGCTTTAGGAGGTGGCACATGAGGCCATTCGGAAGCCCGGAGCAATTGGAACGCCGCCGTTTGAAAGCTA
>JAJYIM010000010.1 GCA_021790115.1 Actinomycetes bacterium
AGGCCAAGCCGGCATCCGGCAGACCACCCAAGCTTGCGCCAGCCGAGCTTGAAGCCTTAAGGAAAGCGCTGCTTGAAGGAGCAATGGCGCAAGACTATCCCACGGATCTGTGGACTTGCCCGCGGGTGGCCTAGCTCCTGTATTTCCATGGCAGAAATGCCATGGCCTCATTGATTTAGATTCTCCGCTTCGCGGAGAAAAACATAGGCTGGCCCCGAAAGGTGCCGCCGCCAATTTAGCAAAAATGCTACGTCGGTCAATCAAGCTTCTCTAACGAAACTCAAAAAGTTAGCCCGGTTCACAACGTCGATGCTGCTGCCGGGATATCCTTCCAGAAAATCCTTATGCTTTTTAACCCTGCCTTGGCCCCACTTGAACTCAAAGCCCGCCAGCACGCCGCCAGCTTCCTCCACAAGATCGATTTCTTTTCTGTCATACGTCCGCCAGAAATACTGATTGACTGGCCGCATCCGGGAGGAATTTGTTTTAATCCGCTCCGCCAACAGGAAGTTTTCCCAAAGAGATCCCACATCGGTGCGCAGATTCAGCGAATTGAAGTTCTTGATGATGCTGTTCCTGACTCCTAAATCGTAGAAGTATATCTTCCTCTTTTTGCCAATCTCCTTTCTTAGATTTCTGCTGAACGGTCGAAGGACAAAAATAATAAAAGCCTTTTCCAGAAGACCGACGTATCTCTCCACCGTTGCTTTATCAGTGCCCAGCAAGTTCGCCAGCTCTTTATAGGAAACTTCGTTACCCAACTGCAAAGCCAGTGCCTGCAACAGCTTTTCCAGAAGTTCCGGTTTTTTAAGCGCCTGGTATTCCAGGGCATCCCTGTACAGATAGCTCTCCGAGATTTCGCTCACGATTCGAGTCTTCACGTCCAGGGCCGCCGAAACCACAGCGGGATACAGGCCAAAGCGCATAATGGCTTCCAGCAACCTGCGCAAATCAAGATCGGAGTAAGCCTGCGACAGCTCCGTGATCGAGAGCGGAAAAAGCTGAAATTCAATCTTCCTGCCGGTTAGAGGTTCTTTCACGCGATTTGACAGCTCGAAGCTCGAAGACCCGGTGGCGATGATCTTCAGCTCACGGAAGTTGTCGATTATCAACTTCAGCGTCAGACCGATATTCCTGACCCTCTGGGCCTCGTCGATGACCATAAGCTCGTTTTCGCCGATAAGCTGACGCAATTGGATGGAAGTCCTTTCAGTCAGTGCGTTCCTGACATCGGGCTCATCGCAGTTCAGGTAAATAGAATTTCCGGGACTGTCGGAGAGGATCTTCTGCGCCAATGTGGTCTTTCCCACCTGCCTGGCGCCGTAGATAATAACGGCCTTGCCGCGGGTGAGGCTTTTTTCAATCTGTCCTTGGATGCTTCTGTTAAAGTACATAATTCATTTAAATTGGGAGATATTACATGCATATTTTATATTAATTAGGTGAGTTATGCAAAGTTGGTTTTTTTCTGTTGGGCTGCTACTGTGCCTCTATCTTCCCTTCTCTACGACTGCCATCGCCAAAATCCGGTCGACGCGGAAGGTGCGGTCGGCCTGCCGCTCCAGGCAGAATGCCCGCAGCCCGAGGAATGTCCGGCCTCGGTATTCCATCTCCTCAACACAGTGAGGTTTGATTTTGCGCCGGGATTTGGTGTCGTCTGGCTTAAGGTACGTTATCTCCAGCAGCGAGCCGTCGGCGATGGCCTGCTCCACCATTTCGATCTTGCCGGCCAGCGGCAGTTGATCTTCCGAGCGGCCGTACTGGTAGCCGGTGATGAATTTGACTACCCGCCAGTCCAGCCAGATATGCGACTTTTTGACCGGGGTCTTGATGTGGACCCCGCCCAGCGTGCGGCAGCGCGACAGCGCCACGTAGAGTTGCCCCGGGGCGAAGGTGCCGCGGCCGATGTCAACCACGACGGAATCAAAGGTCTTGCCCTGGCTCTTGTGGATGGTGACGGCCCAGGCCAGCTTCAGGGGATACTGGGTAAACTTGCCGATGGCCTCGGACTCGACCGTCCTGGTCTCGTCGTTCCACACGTAACGGTGACGGCTCCAGGTAAACGGCTCGACCTCTTCGATGCCGCCGCCGGCGAGCTCGACCAGCAGCGCTTCCTCGTCGATGTCCTTGAGGACGCCCAGGCTGCCATTGACCCAGCGGCCGCCTGAGTCATTATTAAGCAGCATCACGTGCGCGCCCCGCTTGACCTTTAGCCTCAGGTCTGCCGGCGCACTTTTCTGGTCGAAGTCGCCCTTCAGGGTGGCTTTGAAGATATATGTCTTCCCCTTGAGCCGCACCAGCTGCTGCTCGTTGCGCTTCTGCGCCATGTCGTTGGTTGTCGTCAGCTGAACAGCGTTTTCGGGCCAGCGCGCCTCATCGGCCGCCAGGCGGGCGTTGATCATGCCGATCTGCTCATCGGTGATGCTTTTGTTGCGAACGCCGTTGAGCAGGCCGATGAAAAAATCGTCGGTCTGGCGGTAGACCTTCTCCAGCTCGATCAGCTCGAAGATGACCTCGCGGAATACGTCCGAGTCAAAGAAATATTCGCTCTCGTAGCGTTTGGCGAGAACTTCCCTGTCGTTGCGGGTCAGGACGGGCGGCAACTGATAGAGGTCGCCGATAAAGATCATCTGGATCCCGCCGAACGGGGCCTTTTTCTTTCTGCCGTTTTTTCTTAAGAACAGATCCACCAGGTCAAGCAGATCGGCCCTGACCATCGAAATCTCGTCAATCACGATGGCGTCCAGCTCCTTGTAGACCCGATTCTTGACCGCCTTGATCTTGCCGGCGGTCACATCCGGCCGGAAGCGGAAGAACGAATGGATGGTCTGGCCGGACACGTTGACCGCCGCCACTCCCGTCGGCGCCAGGACGGCGATCTGTTTGCCCGTCACCGCGCGGAAATGCTCCAGCAGTGTGGATTTGCCGGTGCCGGCCCTGCCGGTGATGAGGATGTTGGCGCCGGAGTTATCCATCATGTCAAGCGCCTGGCTGAACTGCGGGTTTAAATCAAGCGCGGCCGAAGCCGGTTGGGAAGGCGTTATCGTCTGTTTTACTGTTTTCCGCGCATGGTTTGACGGCGTTCGCGTCTTTTCTTCTGGCATGAGTTGCTCCTGCTTCTTCCTGGAGGTCTTTCAGACAGGAAAGACATCCTGTTGAGACAGCTGGCCGGTTACAAGATGACCGATGATGATAGAAACAGACACACCTGCTGAATTGCCTGGAGTGTATCACGCCGGCCGGATGGCTCACGCAACTGGCACGCACAGACCGCCGCCGCTTCACCGCTTCTGCCGCGCCAGCTCCTTGATCTGGTCCCTTAACTTGGCGGCGTATTCGAATTTCAGCTCCTCCGCCGCCGCGAACATCTCCTCTTCCAGAGCGGCGATGGCCTCGTCGATCTCCCGGCTGCCCATCTTTTTGGCTGCGTAGCGCAGGCGCTTGGCCTTATAGGGGACAGTCGGCTCGCCCAGCATGGCGCTCATGTCGGATACTCCTTTGATGATTGACCGGGGCGTGATGCCATGTTCCTGGTTGTATGCCAACTGGATGCGCCGGCGGCGGTTGGTCTCGCCGATTGCCTTCGTCATCGCCTGGGTTGTCTTGTCAGCGTACATGATTACTTTGCCGCTCACATTGCGGGCGGCGCGGCCGATTGTCTGAATCAGTGCGATCTCGCCGCGGAGGAATCCCTCCTTGTCCGCATCGAGGATGGCCACCAGCGTCACCTCGGGCAGGTCGAGCCCCTCGCGCAGCAGGTTGACGCCAATAAGGATATCGAACTCGCCCAGGCGCAGGTCGCGGACAATCTGGATGCGCTCCAGCGTGTCAATGTCAGAGTGCAGGTAGCGGACCTTGAAGCCGCTCTCCAGCAGGTAGTCGGTGAGATCCTCCGCCATCTTCTTGGTCAGCGTCGTGACCAGCACCCGCTGGCGCGCCTCCACCCGGCGGCGGACCTCATTCATCAGGTCATCAATCTGATGCTCCGTTGGCCGCACTTCTACTTCCGGATCAATGAGGCCGGTGGGGCGGATAACCTGCTCGACCACCTGGGAGCTGTGGCCGAGCTCCCAGGGGCCGGGCGTGGCGCTGACGCAGACCAGCTGCGGCACCCGCTCCAGAAACTCGGCAAATTTTAGCGGCCGGTTGTCCAGCGCCGACGGCAGCCGGAAACCGTAGTCCACCAGCGTCTGCTTCCGGGCCCGGTCGCCGTTGTACATGCCGTTTATCTGAGGCACGGTGTTGTGAGACTCGTCCAGGAAGCAGACAAAATCATCCGGGAAGAACGATAGCAGCGTGTTGGGTGGCTCGCCGGGGCTGCGGCCGTCAAGGATGCGGGAGTAGTTCTCAATGCCGGCGCAGTAGCCGGTCTCCCTGAGCATCTCCATGTCATAGCGGGTGCGCATCAAGAGGCGGTGCGCTTCCAGCTCCTTGCCTTGGGATTTCAGCTCGGCCAGGCGCGCCTGCAGCTCCTGCTCAATCTCAAGCACGGCCCTCTCGACCGCGCCCGGCGAGGTAACAAAATGAGTGGCAGGATAAATCGCGACCTGCTCCATTTCCTCCAGAATCTCGCCGCTGAGGGGCTCCAGCCGCTGGATGCGCTCCACCTCGTCGCCGTAAAACTGGATGCGGAGAATTGTGTCTTCGTAGGCGGTATGCACCTCCAGCAGGTCGCCGCGCAGCCGGAACTGGCCGCGGCTAAAATCATAATCAGCACGGCTGTACATGATATCAACCAGCCGCCGCGTGACCGCCTCCAGGCCCGGCTCCTCCCCCACCTTGAGGAAGACCATCTTGGCCAGGTATTCCTCCGGCGAGCCGAGGCCGTAAATGCAGGAGACGCTGGCGACAATCACCACGTCCCGGCGCGAGAGCAGGGCGCTGGTGGAGGCATGGCGCAGGCGGTCGATCTCCTGGTTGATCGAGGTGTCCTTCTCAATGTATGTGTCGGTGGCCGGCAGGTACGCCTCCGGCTGGTAGTAGTCATAGTAGCTGACGAAGTACTCGACGGCGTTTTGCGGCAAAAACTCTTTCAGCTCGTTGCAGAGCTGGGCGGCCAGCGTCTTGTTGTGGGCCATAATCAGGGCCGGCCGGTTTGCGGCGGCGATGACATTAGCCATCGTGAAAGTCTTGCCGGAGCCGGTAACGCCCAGCAGCGTCTGGCAGAAGTCGCCGCGCTTGAGGCCAGCCACCAGCTGCTCAATCGCCTCAGGCTGGTCGCCGGTGGGGCTGTAGGTGGAGTTTAATTTATAGGAGGACATCAATATCGGTTTCGGGTTTCGGGTTGCGGGCAGTTTTCTTTATGTCCCGAGTTGGTCTGCGTATGCGCGCCGGTAAATCGCTTTCACTTTTTGCACATTATTGACATAATCTTGCGTCTCTTCATATGGAATATCTACAACGGAGTCAAATTGGCGGCCAGAGGCGCGGGCCGCCGCCACCCACTTGTCCACGTTATCGGCGCCGCCGTTATAGGCAGCCAGCGCCAGAACCTCAGAGCCGCCATAGCGGTTAATCAGGTAAGCAAGATACCAGCAGCCAAAACGGATATTGACGTCGGCCTGCTTCAGACCGGTGGCGCTTGGCGCCTGCTCCCCAGTCTTGCCGGCAATCCAGCCCGCCGTGGCCGGCATCACCTGCATCAGCCCGACGGCCCCCTTGGCGGAAGTGGTGCTTTCCCGGAACCTGCTCTCCTGGTAAATAACGGCGGCCACCAGATAGGGATCAATGTGGTTGCGCTCTGCATTTTGCCTGATGACTGAAGCATGATTGAGCGGATACCACCAGCGGGCGTACCAGCCGGGCATGGTAAACTGAATCACCAGAAATGCAGCCGCCAGCAGCAACAGGAAAGAAAGTACTATAAATAAACGTTTTATCAAATCAGTTTTCTTCGGCCGACTGCAGCCACTCCAGCAATCCACGGACAAATTCTTCCAACTGCTGCAGCGAGCCGCTGTTTTCAAAAACAATTTGGGCGCGAGGAAGTTTTTCTGCCTCAGCCAGCTGCCGGGCAGAACGGCGCTCAAAATCGGCGCTGCCGGCGGTGCCGGCGGTGCGCGCCCGGCGAACGCCGGCGGGAGCGGTGATTAAAACAACCTGGTCGAAGATGTCTTCCATGCCCGACTCAAACAGCAGCGGAATCTCAACCGCCGCCACTGCTGCGCCAAAAACAGATGGCTCCCGGAACCAGTCGATGATGCGGCTGCGTACGAGAGGGAAGATAATCTCCTCGAGTGCATGCAACTTTGCCCCGTCCGCGAAGACGACAGCGGCCAGTTGCCGCCGCCCTTCCTCCCCGGCGGCGGGCGGGTCAATTCCCAGATGCGCAGCAACCCGTTCCCTGACTTCATCCTGCTCAAGCAGGTCATGAACCAAACGATCGGTGTCAAGACAGGGAACACCCCGGGCCGCAAGCATTGACATAGCAGCAGATTTGCCAGAGCCGATGCCTCCGGTCAGCGCCAGGCGGATGGGACCGCGGTCTTTTTTATTGTCCATACAGAAAGATTAAGTGAATCTGACGGCAGTGCCAAGTGGAAAGAACAGCCTGTTGTTAAAGGCCTGCTTCAATCGGCTTTATGCAGACTGCTTCAGTGTTTCAATCTTGTGCCGGCAGAGACTGATGAGGGAACTGGTGTCGAACGCCTCCAGCTCAGTTTCCCAGGCTCCCGGCGGATTTTTGTCAAAACTGCGGCCGGCGTTTTGATATTCACGGATGGCGTGCTTAAGCCGCCCGGTTTGCTCGAACACGCTTGCCAGGTGAAAATAGGCCAGGCTGAGATTGGCATCAAGGTAAAGCGCGCGGCGGAAATCTTCCACCGCCTCGTCCAGCTCGTCCGCCTTTTCGTGCGCCAGCCCGAGCAGAAAAAATATTTCCGCATCAGCTGCGCCTGACTCAAGCGCCTGCTTCAGCATGCCCGCCGCCTGGCCAAACTCGCCCCTGTCAATGTGCAGCCTGGCTTTGTCTTTCGCCTTCTGCCGGGAAGGACGGGCATCCTCGTCATCGCGCCGGCGCGCATCCGGCTGTTTTTTATTCTCCGGCGCGGGCTGCCCGCCGCAGCGCCGGTCCCCAGCGGCAATCCGCCGCTCAAGGCCAACTCCCGCCGGCAACCCTGAACTGCACAGGCGCCGGTCCGGGATGAAACAGCGGCTGCCCTCTTCCTCAGCGCCCGGCTTTCGATAAATGAAGGCGTCCCCCAGCTCCACCAACGCATATTTTGCCGACATCTTCCAGAGCGTTTCCGAATGCCCCAGGAAAAGAAAGCCGCCGGGGTTCATAACGTCAGAAAAATGCTCTATGACAAATTTGGCCGTTTCGTGCGTGAAATAAATAATGACATTGCGGCAAAAAATTGCGTCACAGGCGCCAAAGCTGTCGGCCGGCAGGGGATCTTCAACAAGATTGTGGCGCTGAAACCGGACCAGCCGGCTTAAGGCTTCAACCACCCTGTAGCCTCCGTCTTCTCGTTGAAAATACCGCCGCCGATGCAAACTGTCAACAGCGGCAAGCTTGCGCTCCGGGTACCAGCCCCGGTTTGCCTGCCGGAGGGCTTCTTCGCTCAGGTCGGTGCCAAGGATCTGAACGCTCCAGGAGTCAGGCTGCGGCAGAACATCAAGGACTGACATGGCGACTGTATAAGGCTCTTCGCCAGTGGAACAGCCGGCGCACCAGAACCGCAGCAGCCGCTGGGGCGCTTTGCGCCGGACCAGGTCCGGAATAACATATTTTCGCAAGGCCTCAAACTGGGGCGGATTGCGAAAAAACTGCGTTTCCTGCACCGACAGGTGCTCAAGCAGCCTTCTCAGCTCCTGGCGGCCGCGGAACTTGTTGCTGATGAAGTCATAATAATTGCTTAAGTCGGCGGCGCCGACGATGCGGGCCCTGCTGGCAAGGCCCGCTCTTAGCACCTCCGCCTTGTCGTGACCGAAGTAAATGCCGCTCGATTGCTCGATTAACTGGCTGAACCGCCTGAAATCTGATTCTGATAATTCGAACTGCCTAGACATCGCCATTGCTGCTCCAGGTCACGACCCGGTTTTTGCCGGCTTCCTTGGCCTGGTATAAAGCAGTATCGGCTGCCTGCACCAGCTCGGCGCTGCCGGCGGCCCTGCACTCCGGGAAACCGGCCACGCCCAGGCTAAGGGTAACGCTGCGGCCGCCGGGCAGATTAAAATCATGACCTTCGACGGCGGCGCGGATGCGCTCGGCCACGTCCCTCGCCTGGCGGGCGCCTGTCTGCGGCAACAGCACAGCAATTTCTTCGCCGCCGTAACGGGCGACTATATCAATGTCCCGCACTTCGCGCGTGATTACCGCCGCCAGGGCCACTAGAACCTCATCTCCTACTTGATGTCCAAACATGTCATTTATCATTTTAAATGAATCAATATCAGCCATGACCAGGGCCAGATCGCCATGGTAACGGCGGACACGATGGAATTCCTGTCCCAGCAGCTCATAAAAATGACGGTGATTATAAAGGCGGGTAAGGCCATCCGTGATGGCCAGCCTGCGGGTGCCTTCATGCAGGCGGGCGTTGTCAACGACAAGGCCGACGGGATTATCTATTATTTTTAGCAGCCGCTGCGTTGCTGCCAGAAAAGCGTCCGGCAGGGGGCTGGTGAGAATCAAAACGGCAATGGTCTCGGCGCGGGCCTGGAGAGGTATCACCAGCATTGATTTGATGCTGTCCAGCCCGGGGCGCTCCCCTTTAAGAAAGTCCGGCTCCGAGTCAACTTCGACCTCGAGCTGGTTGCCGCTGGCGCCCGGCCTCAGGTACGGGGCGGCCGCCCCGATTGCCTGCCGCCGCGCCTCTTCAAAATAGGAATTGCCCACAGCGCAATGAACGTGGATAAAGAGCCGTAACTCTTCGATCAAAACCAGCGCGCAAACATGGCAATCCGTCACCTGAGCGATCAGCGTCAGCACCGAGTCGATCGTCACAGTGCAATCCTCGCTGAGAGTATTCAGCTGGCTGATCTCGTTGACGAGGGTTGCCTCGTAAAGCTTGCGGTCCAGCAGGTCGTTTACCCGCGAAAGCACATCCACTTCCTGTTCTCCGGCGGCTTGCCGGTTTGGCATCGGACAGCGGGGGGCTTCGGCCTCGGCGTCCGCGCCGCCGACCTCCAGCAGTTCATGCACCGTGCCCGCCAGGCCGGCAAGCTGAAAATCCTTGGTGACGTAGCGGTCGGCACCGGTCTTTAGCCCCCAGAACTTGTCTGTTTCCTGAGTCTTGCTGGTCAGCATGATCACAGGAATGTGCGCCGTGCGGTAATCGTCCTTCAGCAGGCGGCAGACCTGGTAGCCGTCCATTTTTGGCATTTCGATATCAAGCACTACCAGATCCGGATTTTCCTGAAATGCGCTTCTGGCCGCTTCGATGCCGTCGCCGGCAATGATCACGTCGAAGCCCTCGCGACCGAGGACCGCCATAATTATCCGCTGCTGGGTGGGGCTGTCTTCCGCTACCAGGATGCGGTAGGGACTCTTCCTTTCCTGTAACGAAGAAACCTGCATATCAAATAATCTGCTTAGGGCTGAACATGGTCATCAGAAAAAAAGCTGCAGATGGTGCCGCCAATTTCAGGAAGCGGGACAACGCCCTCCACAGCATTCAGTTTGATGGCTTCCTGCGCCATGCCAAAGATCACCGAGGTTTTTTCGTCCTGGGCGAGCGTATGGCCGCCGCGTTCGTAGATCGCCCGCATGCCTTTGGCGCCGTCGCTGCCCATGCCGGTGAGGATGAGCCCCAGGGCGCCGGGTCCGTACGACCTGGCAACCGATTCCAGCAGCACATCCGCCGAAGGCTTGTGCGGGCCGGGAGCCTGTTTGTCAACCAGCGCTATCCGCCGCTCCAAAGTGACAGTCATGTGGATGGCATCGGGCGCAATTATTACCTCCCCCGGCATGATGGAGTCACCGTGAACCCCTTTTTTGACTTTTAGGCGGCAGTTGCCATTGAGCCACTCCACCAGCCCATCGGTAAAGCCTTCCGCAATATGCTGAACAGCAACGATGCCGGCGGGGAATTCCCGCGGCAGGTCGCTTAAAATTACCTGCAGGGCCTGCGGCCCCCCGGTAGACGAGGCAATCGCCACCAGCTTGATACTGGCGGCGCGGCTGACTTGTGCTAGTCCTTCACCAGGCTGCCTTGTCAAACGTCCGCGCGGATGAGTAATCACCCGCACGCGGGAAAGCTGTTTGACCTTGCTTCTCAAAACGGCGGTGGCGGCCTCAAATCCTTTTTGGGAAGAAGTATCCGGCTTGGAGAACACATCGACGGCGCCGGCGCCCAGCGCCCTGGCTGCATTGGCAGAATGGGTTATTGACACCACGGAACTCACCACCAGAATGGGAACGGGCGTATAGGCCATGATCTGTTCGATGGCCATAATCCCGTCCATGACCGGCATCTCGACATCCATCGTCACCAGATCCGGCTTCAGCAGCGCCGCTTGCTGGACCGCTTCCCGGCCGTTGGCCGCCATGCCGACGACGCTGATATCAGGGTCCGCCTCAAGCACGCGCCGGAGCATCAGGCGAACGGTGGCGGAGTCATCAGCCACCAGCACCCTCACGCCTGTTGCTCTTTTCGGCGCGCTTGCACTTGTTATGCCGCTGCTTTCCATTAGCCTATGCCACCAGGCGTTTGACTGTGTCAAGCAAGTTTTGTTGATCAAAACTGCCTTTTATCACATAAGCGTTAGCCCCGGCTTCGATGCCGCGGCGCCGGTCATCCTCACTGTTTCTGGAGGTCACCATCACGACGGGAATGTCTTTGATCTCATCGCTTTGGCGGATAGCCGTGGCGAGGCCGATGCCATCCATCCCCGGCATCTCGATATCCGTGATCACGCAGTCAACCGGCTTTTGCAACAGATGAGAAAGAGCGTCATTGCCGTCGACGGCAGTTTCGACCTCGTACCCGGCTGCCTCAAGAATGTTCCGTTGCAATTCCCGCACTACCAGCGAATCCTCTACAACGAGCACAGACGGCTTCACCCCGGCGGCGCTTTCTTTTTTCGTTTTCAGCTCCGCAGCCGGACGGCGGCTCCGTCCCCCCTCCTTGACATCGCGCACCAGCGCGCTTGCGTTCAAAACCAGCACCGCCTCGCCATCGCCCATGATCGTCACTCCCGCCAGGTACGGCATGCGGGGCAGAAACCCGCCCAGTGGCTTGATCACCAGCTCTTGCTGCCCGATCAGTTTCTCTACCTCCAGGCCGAGACGGTAATTCTCGGCGGTCACTACTACCACCTGAATCTTCTCCCGGCGGCCGGCGGCCGCGCCGCCCAGAAATTGCGTCAGGTCAACCAAGGGAATGGCGCTGCCCCGCAGCAGAAAACCGGGATGGTTGCCAAGAAACTGCAGCTCCTGCTCGGGGACCGACACGAGCTCCTGGACCGCGGCCATGGGCAGGATAAAGCGGGAGCCTGCCGATTCCACCAGCAGGCCGTCAATCACCGCCAGGGTAACGGGCAGCGACACCAGAAAGCGGGTGCCTGCGCCGGGTGCTGAGCGCACAAGCACTGACCCTTCCAGCTCTTCGATGTTGTTTTTGACCACATCCAATCCAACCCCGCGGCCGGAAATCGTCGTCACTGACTCGGCCGTCGAAAACCCCGGACGGAAGATAAGCTCCACCGCATCCTCTGCGCTAAGCTCCTGGCCGGCCGGCAGCAGCCCTTTCCGCTCTGCCGTCGCCTTGATTTTCTCCGGATTGATGCCAGCGCCATCGTCGGCAATCTCTATTTCCACCCGGTCGCCGCGCTGGGCAGCGCTCAGCCTGATCAGGCCCTGCTCCGGCTTGCCCTGCGCGGCGCGGTCAACCGGCAGCTCAATGCCGTGGTCAACCGAGTTGCGGATAATGTGCATCAGCGGATCGGCCACTTGTTCCAGGATGCGCTTGTCCATCTCTGTTTTTTCTCCCGATATCTCCAGCTTCACTTTCTTGCCGCAGGAGCTGGCGGCGTCCCGCACCACCCGCGGGAAAAGCGAGAAGATCGAGGCCAGCGGCAACATGCGCACGCGCATCGCCCGCTCCTGGAGGTCATCAAGCGCGACCCTGCGCGCGGCTGTATTTTCCTTCAGGCCAGAGGCGGCTGCCCCCAGCCGGTTCACGGCCGTGCCTAGGGCATCCTCCATTTTGTTAACCTGCTGCCGGATTTCATCAAGCGGCTGCCCGCCGGCGGCGGCATTAATCTTGGCAAGCTGCTCAGACAGGGAAACAAATGCATTTTGCAGCTCTGCCGTGTGCTTGTAAATCACGGTCATTTCCCGGACGCGGTCCTCAGCGTTCGACTGGTTGACAAGAATCTCTCCCATTAAATTAAGAAGCTTGTCAAGTTTTTTGATATTTACGCGGATGGTGGATTCGCTCCGGCCCGCTGCCGGAGCGCCGGTTCTGGAAACCGGCCGGTTCGTTGCCATGGTCCCGGCCTGAGATTTGGGCGGCTGCGGCGCGGCGGCCGCTGCAGGTTCAACTTCCCCCTGGCTGACGTCGCGCAGCCTGCCGGTTGCGCCGGCGGGCTTTATCTCTGCCGCTGCGTCTTCGCTTTTTTCCGGCGCAGCGTTCCCGGCGCCGTCCCCTCCGGAGCCAATCTCTGTCAGGCGGTCGAGCAGTGCCGATACATCGGAAACAGGAGCGGGCTGATTCGGCCCTTCCCCGGGAAGCAATTCTTCGATACGGTCAAGCGTCTCCAGCAAGAGATCTGCCACTTCGGCGCCCATTTGCATCTTGCCCTTCTGCACCGTTTCGAGGATACTCTCGACGCGGTGGGCCAGCTCCCGGATCGCCTCCAGCCCCATCATGCCGGCGGAGCCTTTCAGCGTATGCGCCTCGCGAAAAAGCTTTTTCAGCAGCTCCTGGTCGCCGGGCGCACTCTCCAGAGACATGAGGCCGCTACTTAAAACCTGCAGCCTTTCCAGCGCTTCAGCCCTGAAAGTCTGCAGGAACTCATTATCGTCAGTCCAGTTATTCATCTCTTCAAGAAAGAACCGGGCGCACTTAACGTGCTTCCATGCCCATTGCCGCCGGCCGGCAGACGCCTGCTCCGCGCCTATTCCAGCCTGAACTCTGCGATAGCTTCCCTCAGTTCAGCCGCGTACTTGCTTAAGCGCACCGTTGCCTCCTGGGTCTGCTTGGCGCTGACAGCCTGCTGGCGGCTGGCGTCGGAAATGTTTGTCATCGCCACCACCACCTGCTCGCTGGCGCTCTTCTGCTGCTGGGTCGCCACTGAGATTTCCTTGGCGGCCGCTGTGTTGTCGGCAATCACAGCCATGATGCTTTCCAGCGAGTGGCCGGCATTGGTGGCCAGCTCAACGCCTTGCTGCACTTCCTTGGCGCTTTCTTCCGTGGCCATGATCGTGCTGTTGGTTTCCGCCTGAATCTCGTTGATGAGCGCCTTGATCTTGTCTGTTGCGCCCACACTCTCTTCTGCAAGGCGCCTGATCTCGCTGGCGACCACGGCAAAGCCGCGGCCCTGCTCGCCGGCGCGCGCCGCTTCCACAGCGGCGTTCAAGGCCAGCAAATTGGTCTGATCGGCAATATTGTTGATAATCTCTAAAATTGTGCCAATATGCTGCGACTTCTCTCCCAAAGCAAGGGTCTTTTCCGCCACCTTGTTGACCTTGTCATTGATTGTATGCATGCCCTCGATTGTGGCTGTCACTGCACCCTGCCCCTCGCCTGCGTGAGTGAGCGTTTCTTCAGCCACCCGCGCCACCGACTCGGCAGTTTCGGCAATCTGCTTCGCGGTGCCGGCCAGTTCCTCGATTGTGGCCGTGGTCTCGGTGACGGCTGCCGACTGTTCTGAAGAGGCGCTCACCTGCTGCTCGATGGCAGACAGGATTTCGCCCGAGGCGGCAGAAGTCTGCTCTCCCATCTCCCGGATCTTGGCGCTCAGGTTGCCGAGGCCATCGGTCATTTCGTTGAAGCTTCCGGCCAAGGCTCCCAGCTCATCGTTGGATCTAAGTTCGACGCGGCGGGTGAGGTCGCCGGCGGCGATGCGCCCGATGGCAGCCACCACATTTTTCAGTGGCCTGGTGACAGCGACCTTGAGCGTCGCCATCAGGCTTATCAGCACAAACGCGAGCGTCCCCAGCAGGAATAAAATTATCTGCAGTTTCGCGGATGATACGCTGCTGTCAACCTGCTGCATTGAGGTCGAGACAATCACCGCCCCCCGCATATTGTTATTGGTTCCATGGCAGCCCTGGCAGACTGCTTCGTTCGGCAATGGGTGGATCTCGGTGAGCACCCGGCCGGCGCCGTCATTCTGATAATAAACCGCCGGCTCGCCGGTGGAGAGCGCCTGCGTCAGTTTCTGCGCCGTCAGCCCCGTGACACGGCTGGAGCCGCTAAAGACCTCGGAGCCATCGGTCTTGACGATCATGATCCGGTTCAGATCGCCAATGCCTTTCAGATCCTGGAGCGCCTTCACGGTGAAATCAGGCTTTCCCGCCAGCATGCTTGTCTTGATGCCGTTGGCGACCAGTTGACTGGCAACATGATTGTTGTTTTCTTGCTGCGCCACCAGGTTGCTTTCTTCCTGCCTGATGTTGATGACCGCAAAAACGCTCAGGCCCAAAACCAAAAGCAGAGTGACAAGCCCAAGGATCTTGGCTTCCACGCTGGTCTTAAAAATGTTCCTGAATCTCCGGGCGCGGGCGCCGCCAAAATTCCCGCTTTTCAGCGGCGGAACGCTGCTGTCAATTGCCATTTTTGCCCCCAAATTTATGATCTTGATCTAAAGCGGTTGCAATCTCTGTGCCTGTAAAACGGGCTTTCTCGATTAGCTTGCCGGTGTCAAGCACTCCTGACAGCTTCCCGTTCAGGTCAACCTGAGCAACGATAACCGCGCGCTGCTCGCCGAGCGTGCGCAGGGATGACTCCAGAGCGGCGCTGGGCGCGTTTTCTGCTCCTGCCACTTCCTCAACCAGCAGGCCCAGCCGCACGCCCGCTGCCTCCACTATCACAATTCTGTTTTGAGGGCTGATTTCCAGCCCGGGATGTGATAATAGCACCGCCAGATCCGCCACGGCCAGGACCGCTCCTCTTAAGTTAATCAGCCCGCGGATGCTCGGGGGAGCGCCGGGCAGCCAGGTAATTTGCGGCACTCTGATAATCTCAAGCACCCTGTCTATCTCCACGACGAAATATTCGCCGCAAACGAGCATGACAATGAAGGAAACTGTTTCCCGCCCCCGATCCGGAAGCGGGAGAAGCTCAGCTTCTGGCAACTGTGGGAAGGTTTTCTTGTTCAATGCTTCCATTCGCCCTAAAGTCCGTGTGGGAGGCATCCTGTGACGTGGAATTAATCGGCCGCAGGCGGCTTTTGCTTAAGAGCCTGTTTAGCAGACTTTAAGAACGGGGCTTTGGGGTTAAAAAAGCGCCCCGCCTTAGGCGGGGCGCTTTTTTAACCCCATAGATTTTGAGATAGATTCTTACTTGCTTTCCGCTTCTTCCTCACCCGTTTTTTCCCGATCTGCTTCTGCGGCGGCGTCATTTCCGCCAGCAGCTTCCTCTTCCGCGGCCGTCTCTTCGGCCAGGCTCAGCTCGGGAGGCGCAGCCGATGACGCCTCTTCTTCACCAGCAGGGGAGCCTTCCACAGCCTCAGGGGCCGCGGCAGCCGCAGGCGCGGCATCTTCGGAAAAAACCTCGTCGCTTAATCCCAGGCTGGGGACCTCGGCGCTGAATTCCGCTTCGGCCTCATCCGCCGCAGGCTGGCCAGGCCAGGCGGCTTCTGCTTCCTCGCCGGCCGCGGCTTCCTCTGCTTCGGCGCCCTCCTCCCCGGACTCCTCATGGAGGCGCTTAACGCTCAGCGAGAGGCGGCGGCGCTGGCCGTCAATCTCGATAATCTTGACTTCGATTTCATCACCGACAGCAACCACTTCTTCCGGCTTCTCCACGTGATGGCTGGCCAGTTCCGAGATGTGCACCAGACCCTCAATGCCGTCGCTTATCTGAACAAAAGCGCCAAAGCTGACAAGCTTGGTTACTTTACCCTTGATGATGTCGCCAACCTGGTGCGCATCCACAAGCCCTTTCCAGGGATCCTCCCGGGTTTGCTTCAGACCCAGGGAGACGCGCTGGCGATCGCGGTCAATGTCAAGCACCTTGACCGTAACCTCCTGGCCAATGGAAAGCACTTCGGAAGGGTGGTTGACATGACCCCAGGAAAGCTCGGAGATGTGAATCAGCCCATCGATGCCCTCCAGGTCCACAAAAGCCCCGAAGTCAACAATATTCGAGATAACGCCTTTGATAATGTCACCCGGTTTGAGGTTGTCAAGAATATGCTCGCGCACCTCCTTGCGCTCTTCCTCCAGAACGGCCCGCCGCGACAACACCACGTTATTGCGGTTCCGGTTAAGCTCTATGACCTTGCACTGAAGTGTCTGGCCCAGGTACTCGTCCAGATTCTGAATGCGGCGGATATCAACCAGCGAAGCCGGCAGGAAGCCGCGCACGCCCAGGTCAAGGATGAGGCCTCCCTTGACTACTTCGATAACAGTGCCGTCAATTGTGCCGCCGCCGCGCTCAACTTCCTCGATCCGTTTCCAGGCCTGCTCGAAGCGGGCCCGCTTCTTGGAGAGGATCAGGCGCCCTTCGGCATCTTCCTTCTGCATGACAAGAGCGTCGATCTTGTCGCCGATGCTCACTTCTTCATCAGGGCTGACCGACTTGCGGATGGAGAGCTCGTTGGCCGGGATAACGCCTTCCGACTTGTAGCCTATGTCTACCAGGATTTCGTCCTTGTCAACGCGAACGACCTCGCCGCTGACAATGTCTCCTTCCTGGAAAATATTGATTGTGACATCGTAGTTGGGCTCTTCTTTCCCGTCTACGAGCTTAAGCAGTCCGTCACTCCCTTCGACAATGTTGACTTCCTCTTCGTTTTGATTTTGCATGTATCTCCTGAATTCCTTTCTAAAAAAATTAGCGCGCAGCACGGCAAGTGCTTTGCGGGCCAAAGTCATTATACATAAGCGGGAATAAGAACGGAAGCAAGTAAAGAAAGGGAGGCTTTTTCCTCCCCTTGTTTGATCGCGTGCGGGAAAAACTATTGGGACGGACTCTTGGCCTGCACCCACGTCTCGCCAACACCTGCATCAACCTCAAGGGGAGGATCGAGCTGCCAAGCCGAGCGCATTTTCTGGCGGGCAAGGTCCGCCACGGCCTCGGCTGCCGCTGCCGGCGCCTCGAAAACCAGCTCGTCATGAACCTGAAGCACGAGCCGGGCAGAGGGATGCTGCCGGGCCAGGGCCTGGTGGCAGTTGATCATCGCCACTTTCATGATATCAGCGGCGCTGCCCTGGATGACCGTGTTGACGGCCAACCGCTCGCCGAGGCTGCGCAGGCGGCCATCGCCGGCGGCAAGCTCCGGCACCGGCCGGCGCCGGCCGAGCATAGTGCAAACGTAGCCATCTGCAAGCGCCTGGGCGATGATGCGGGCGCGCAGCTCAGCAACCTTCGGAAAGCGGGCCAGGTAGGCGTCAATGAAGCCGGCCGCCTCATCCTGGGAAATGCCCAGCTGCTCAGAGAGGCCGAAGGCGCTGATGCCATACATGATCCCGAAATTGACAGCCTTGGCGCGGGAGCGCTGCCTGCTTGTCACTTCTTCCTGCTTTATGCCAAAAACCGTTGCGGCGGTATCCCGGTGGACATCGCCACCGGCAGCAAAGGCCTGTCTTAACCTGTCTTCGCCGGACAGGTGCGCCATAATGCGCAGCTCCATCTGGGAATAATCAGCGGCGATCAGCCTGTTTCCTTCCGCGGCAATGAAACAGTCCCTGATTTTTTCTCCCAACGGCGTGCGGATGGGAATATTCTGCAGATTGGGATTGCTGGAAGAGAGCCGCCCCGTTGTGGTGACGGTCTGGTTAAAAGTCGTATGGATGCGCCAGTCCGCGTCCGCCATTTTTGGCAGCGCCTGCAGATAAGTGCCGGACAGCTTGGCAAGCTCGCGGTAGGTTTCCAGTTTCTCGACCACCGGGTGCCGGCCCCGCAAATTCTTCAGTACAGAGGCATCGGTCGAATACCCCGTCTTTGTCTTCTTGGCCGGCGGCAGCTTTAGCTTGTCGAACAGGATGGCGGCCAGCTGTTGGGGGGAATCAATATTGAAGTCCCGGTCCCGGCCGGACAGCGAGCGGATTTCGTCGCCGAGTTGGTCGATCTGGTCAGCTACCTTGGCGGCCAGCTCGCCCAGCCGCGCCAGGTCGATCCTGACGCCGGTGCATTCCATCTCGGCAAGAATATCAATGAGAGGCATCTCCACAGAAACAAACAGTTTGTAAAGATTTTTCTCCTCCAGTTGCTGCCGCTGCCAGCGGGCCAGGTAAAAAACCTGAGCCGCATGGCGCGCCAGAGCCAGCTCGCCGGGGCGGCCTTCATTGACATCGACACGGATGCCGGCGGCCGCAGCCAGCTGGTCCGGCTTGTACGTCTTCGCTGCCGGGTTAAGCAGGTAGGCTGCCACAACGGTGTCATGGCAGCAGTGAAGACCAATTCCCGGAAACAGCGTCAGCAGGCTTTTGAAGTCATGGCAGAAAAGTGGTCTTCCGTGCTGCCCTGGCGACGCGGCTTCGCTCAGCGCCGCTGCCGCGTTCTTGTCAGTCTCTGCCGCCAGCAGCACAGCCTCGTGACCCGGGAAAAAAGCAATGCGCAGCTCGCGGCCCCTGTGCTCCCACAACAGGGAGGCCCGCCCTGTCTTTGCCAGCGCCGCGGCAATTTTCTTAAGACCCAGACGCCTTATTGTCAGCTGAACCGAGCCCGCCGGCGCGGCCAGCATCCCTATTTCCTCCAAACGCCGCAGCAGCGTATTAAACTCCCAGCGCGACAGCACCCGGCGCAGCCCGGAGCTGTCCGGGCTGCCAGCCCTGACCCGCCCCGCCGCAACCGGCAGCGGCACTTCATCGTTCAACACCGCCAGATTCCGGGAAAGCAGCGCCTGATCCCGGTGCTGCTCCAGCAGCGTCCGCCTCTTTCCTTTTATTTCAGACATGTGGTCAAAAAGGTTCTGCAGCGAGCCGTACTGCGCCAGCAGGGCGGCGGCGGTTTTCTCGCCCACTCCTGGAACGCCGGGGATATTATCGGAAGCATCGCCCTTCAGGCCAATGAAGTCGGGAATCCGGGCGGGGCTGATGCCGTACCGCTCCTCTACCGCCTGCCTGTCGTAAATCTTGACTTCCGAGATACCCTTGGTGTTTGCCATGACGTAGACGCCCTCCCCCACCAATTGGAGGGCATCCTTGTCAGCGGTGACAACAACAGTTTTTTGCCCCTGGCTGCGAGCTGCGCGGACCAGCGTCGCCAGGATGTCGTCCGCCTCATATCCTTCTTTCTTCAGGCTCTCGAAACCAAAGGCGGCGACCAGCTCGTCAAAATGCTCAAATTGCCGGGAAAGGTTGTCCGGCATTGGCTTGCGGTGCGCCTTGTAATCCTCAAAATCCTCGTGGCGGAAGACTTTCTTGCCGGCGTCCCAGGCAACAATAACGCCTGCCGGCCGGTAATCGGTGAGGATTTTGACCAGCATGGTGGCAAAGCCGTAGAGCGCATTTGTGGGCTGGCCGCCGCTGGTAGCGATTGTTTCCGGCAGCGCGTAAAAGGCGCGGTAGGCAAGGCTGTTGCCGTCGATCAAAAAAATGGCGCCGGAAACGTCAAGCCGTGATGAGGCCATTTCGACAATCAGCTTTCATTATTCAATACTTGGCTTACGGGACATGAGCGCAGCTACAGCTTCAGCTGCTCCTTTTCCGTTCAGGACAGCGCATACCTGCTCCGTGATCGGCATATCGACGCCGGCTTGCCGGGCCAGCTCCCGCACGGAGGGCGCGCTGGCGATTCCCTCGGCCACCATGCCCATCTCTGCTTCCGCCTCAACAGCCGTGCGGCCGCGGGCAATCAGCTCCCCGGCGCGGCGGTTGCGGCTGTGGCGGCTGGTGCAGGTGGCGATCAGGTCGCCCATCCCCGCCAGGCCGGAGAAGGTAAGCGGCTCGGCGCCCAGCCGCGTCCCCAATCGGGCCATCTCGGCGAGGCCGCGGGTAATCAGGCCGGCCTTGGCGTTGTCGCCAAAGCCCATGCCGTCGCTCATGCCAGCGGCCAGCGCAATCACATTCTTGGTGGCCCCGCACAGCTCCACACCGGTGACATCGCCGTTGACATAAACGCGGAAACTTTTGGTTGACAGCAGCTGTTGCAGCCTGCGGGCCAGCCCGGCGTCCTGAGCCGCCACGGTTGTCGCTGTGGGAACGTCGCAGGCAACTTCCTCCGCATGGTTTGGCCCTGACAGCACGGCAACCCCGGCAGCCCCGGGCCGCGCCAGCTCTTCGCCGAGCACTACGGAAAAGCGCTTGAGCGTCCGCGGCTCCAAACCCTTGGTGAGGCTGAGCACAACTGCGTCCGGGTTAATCATGGGGGCGACTATTTTAAGCACTTCGCGGTAAGCCTTGCTGGGAACCGCCAGGGCAACCAGCGCGGCCGCCGGCAGCAAGCTGCCGGCCATTGACGAGGCAGCCAGATTGTCAGGCAGCTCGACGCCGCGCAGATAGTCAGGGTTGCGGCCGGTCCGGTTAATTTCTGCCGCCTGCTCTTCCCGCCGGCAAACGAGCTCCGTCTGCGCCCCGGCGCGGGCCAGCAGCCTGGCAAAGGCAGTCCCCCAGCTGCCGCCGCCGACCACGGCCGCCCTGAGCCCTTCGGCAGGAAAACCTTTCATCATTCCTGCCTTCCCGGCCTGCCGGAAAGCGGCCCGGAGTCACCAGGGCGGCGCTGCCGGCGCTTGTTCCAGGGAAACGCCACCCGGTTTTCTTCTCCCTTTATCAACCGCCTGATATTGGACCGGTGGGCGTAAAAGATAACAGCGCTTCCCAAAAGGGCAAAAACAATATACGGCAAAGGCTGGCCGGAAAGAATCACGGCGGCGCTGAAACAAAGGGCGGCCAACAGCGAGGCGGCAGACACCATCCTGCTTAGCAGCAGCACTGCCCAGAAAGCGGCAAACACTATCACAAAAATGAGCGGCATCAAGGCAATGATGGCGCCGCCGCCGGCGGCAACTCCTTTGCCTCCCCTGCCTCTGAGAAAAATTGACCAGGTGTGGCCGCAGATGGCGGCGCCGGCGGTCAGCACCGCGACCAGGGCGGCGCTGCCGGCAGGCGCCAGCCTGGCAGCCAGAAAGACGGGGATAAATCCCTTGAAGGTATCGCCAATAAATACCAGCGTGCCGGCGGTCTTGCCCACGACCCGGAAGACATTGGTGGTGCCGGTGTTGCCGCTGCCCGCTTTGCGCACGTCAATATGGTAGATGCCCTTGCCGATCACCAGGGCAAACGGGATTGAACCGAGAACATAAGCGCCGGCAATAAGGATGAATGAAATTAACATTTTGAGTTTAGAGACCCTTCGTTTTGCTCAGAGCCAACCGGGATAGTCTCTCAGGATGACAATCATGCAGGTTTTTATCCGGCGTCCAGAGT
This sequence comes from Actinomycetes bacterium, assembly GCA_021790115.1. Classification (GTDB taxonomy): domain Bacteria; phylum Actinomycetota; class Thermoleophilia; order BMS3ABIN01; family BMS3ABIN01; genus JACWAD01. Next base: position 21,479 of record JAJYIM010000010.1, read on the forward strand.
CCATCCGTCCTATCCCCTCTTCCCCCTGAATTGTATTACAAGCGGACAGCCATGATAACCAAAACGCTCCCGCACCATGTTTTCAAAATATGCGGCGTAGGGCCGCGTCACCAGCCCCTTGTTATTTACCTGGACGACAAGGCGCGGCGGCGCCGTCTGTGGCTGGCTGATGTAATACAATTTTAGCTGCCTGCCGCGCACCAGCGGCGGCGCATGCGCCGCTTTGATCTTTTGCATAAATTTGTTTAGTTCGGAAGTCGGCAGCCGCGATGTATAGAGCGCGTAAAGGCGCCTGACCAGGGGCAGGACGCCGGATACTCCCTCGCCGGTGATGGCCGATGTGGCCACGAACGGCGGTTTCAGAACGGTCTGCCGGGCCAGGCGCTGCCGAAGCTCCTGCTCGTCTAGCCGGGCCAGGTCGCTCTTGTTGACCAGCAGGGCCGTGGCGCAATTGCTCCTGGCGGCCTCCTTGATGATGGTCAGGTCATAACCGGCCAGGCCGGCCGTGGAGTCGGCCACAACCAGCGCCACCTGGGCCTTCTTCAGCGCAGCCAGGGCCCGCACGCGGCTGTAATATTCAACATCCCCGCTGATTTTTCCAGGCCGGCGCAGGCCGGCAGTATCGATGAAACGGAAAACATCGCCTTTGTTTTCGAGCACCGTGTCAATACTGTCGCGGGTTGTCCCGGGCCGGTCGGAGACTATCATCCGCTGTTGGCCCAGTAGCCGGTTTAGCAGCGATGACTTGCCGGCATTGGGCCGCCCGGCGATGGCGACGCTGATCTCCGCGGCCGCGGCAGCTGTGGCAACGGCTCCCTGCTCTTCCAGCCTGCCGCTGATCATGTCAAGCAGGTCGCCGCTGCCGGTGCCATGGAGCGCGCTGACCGGCACCGGGTCGCCCAGTCCCAATGAGTGAAACTCATGAATCACGTCAAGCCTGTTAAAATCATCAACCTTGTTAACCACCAGCAAGGCCGGTTTTTTGCCGCGGCGAATGATCTGCGCCAGGTCATCGTCGCCGGGACCCGCCCCGGCGGCGCCGTCGACAACCAGCAGCACCAGCGCCGCTTCGGCCAGGGCCGCCTCCGCCTGGCTTTGCACCTGCTGCGCCAGCCGGCGGCGGTCGCCGGTATCGATGCCGCCCGTGTCAACGATCACAAAAGAACGGCCACACCATTCGACGGTGACCTCTTTGCGGTCGCGGGTGACGCCTGCCTGCCGGTGTACCACCGCCTCGCGCCGGCCGGACAGGCGGTTGACAAGCGTCGATTTGCCCACGTTGGGATAGCCGACAATAGCAACTTTGGGAAGGTTGGTCATAGAGTTCCGAGTTCCGAGTTCCGAGTTCCGAGTTCCGAGTTCCGAGTTCCGAGTTCCGAGTTCCGAGTTCCGAGTTCCGAGTTCCGAGTTCCGAGTTCCGAGTTCCGAGTTCCGAGTTCCGAGTTCCGAGAAATTATATCGATTATCTTCCATTTGTCAAGTCAGCTTTCGAATTAACGGGGTTATCAACACGAACTTCACATGCAAGGCTCTGCTTCAATTCCGCCAGCGACATGTCATCGAGAAAACGCCGGCCCGAGCTTTCCAGGCAGGACGGCGGAATTAACAGCAGGTCCCCGCGCGCCAGGCCCGCCTCTGCAGCGGCGGCAATGTCCCGGCCGCCCAGGAGCCCGGTCACGGTCGCGTGGGGGCCAAACAGCCGGTTCTTTGCCACCAGCGGCTGGAAGCTGCCCCCGGTAAGCCGCGTTAACTTGCCGCAGGCAAACTCAATCAGCGGCGCCGCCAGGCGGCCGCAAAGCAAAAAGACCCGGCCGGGCGGCAGCCCGGTCAAAGACAGGCTATTAGCCAAAGCAGGCAAATCGTCGATAAAACCCGCCGCAATGCCAATGCCGTTTTCATACTGGGGGAAATCATCGTACTGCGCCGCCGCGGGAAGCGGCAGCCCGCCCTGCAGGTAAAATTCATCAGCAGCGTAGACAAAACCGGCGCCGCGGCGGCGGAAATCTTCCTGCCACGAATCAACCGACGCGACAATATCACGGCAACCGTTTGCGCTTACCGGCCCAAGCGCGCTGCCGGCATCTTCCTTAAGACGGCTTGCGAAGCCGGCAGCTAGGGCCACAGGCACTACGCCGACGCTGGCAACCCCCCGGAAGTCGCGCCCCAGTTCGTGCACGGTGCGCTCAAGCACGGCGCCATCGTTAATTCCCGGACAGAGCACCACCTGCGCGTGCAGCCTGATTCCGGCCTCGCCCAGCTGTTGCAGTTTTTCCAGCCCGGCGGCGGATGCCGCCGGGGAACAACCCATCACCCGGCCCCGCACCTCTGCATCGGTGGCATGCACAGACACATAAAGGGGGCTGAGCCGCTGCGCCTTGATGCGCGCCAGGCCGGCGGCGCCGATGCCGTTTAACGTAATAAAATTTCCATGCAGGAATGAAAGCCGGAAATCGTCATCCTTCAGGTAGAGCTGCCGCCGCATCCCCGACGGCAGTTGATCGACAAAGCAAAACAGGCAATGGTTCCGGCAGGTCTTGATGCCGTTAAAAAGGACAGAGCCAAAGACGATCCCGGCATCATTGGCAGGATCAGCGTCAAGCTCCACGGCCAGGGAGCGGCCGCTGCGCTCGACACGGAGCTTGTTTACGCCGGGCTCAAGATAAAACTGGTAATCGATAACATCTCTCAAGCTGCGGCCGCCCAGGCTTTTGACAATATCTCCCGGCTTCAGGCCGGCGGCAGCAGCGGCGCTTCCCGGCAGCACGGTTTTAATCCTGGCGGCCGGGGCAATTTTTTCGGCTTCCCTGTTTGTACGGGCGCTCATAAAAAAATTTTAACAAACAGCCCGCCCGGCAGGCTGCTTAGAGCAATTTCGGCCCTTGCCAAAGTTCCCTCTCTGAATTTGCGTATGATAATAGTAAAGGTAAAGATAATGAAGCGAGCGGCCGTTAGGTTAATTATTCCTTTAACCGATGCTTATAGAGAAGGGGCTGGGTGCTATTTAAAGTTTATGCTATTTGAAGCCTGACTGACAGTCTTTCCCGGGCCGCCGCAGCAAAGCGCCGGCGGCAAAAATCCACAATAAACATCATTGTAATGAGCAAGAACAAAAGAAAAAGGGGAGGCGCAATGGGGCTTTGCCCGCTAGTCAAGAAAAGCCTGGCTGTAATGGCTTTCCTGTTCCTGGTATCATTTTCGTTGACAACAAGTCTGCTTCTTGCTTCAAAAAGCCCTTCGGCTTCCGTTTTGCTTCCTCAGGGAAAGTCCGCCATTGCGATGGAGGGAATGGATAAAGGGGAGCTGCCTGCCGGCGCGCCGGTGAAGCTGGCCGTAATATTATCATTGCGAAACCAGCAGGGCCTGGATGACCTGATCAGCGCCCAAAATACTCCCGGCTCGCCCTCTTACCGTAAATTTCTTACCCCGCAGCAGTTTCTTGCCGCCTACGGCCCCAGCCAGTCCGATTACGACTCCGTGGCCGCCTTCCTGGCCGGAAACGGCTTTGCCATTAAGACGACTCCGGGCCGGCAACTGATAATCGCCCAGGGGACTGCCGCCCAGGCGGAGAATGCGTTTAAAACCCAGCTCCATGTTTTTAACGTTCAAGGCAAACAGGAATACGCAAATGTGAGCGCGCCGCAAATCCCGGCCCGGCTGGCCGGCGCCGTCAAGGCAGTCCAGGGGCTGGACTCAAAGAAGCTGCACTCAAATCTTAAATCCGGACCGGCAGGCAGCTCGGTCTCGGCCCTGACCACACCCCCCGGTTACAGCCCCGCGCAGATCTCAACGGCATATGACTATCCAAACCAGCATGGCTACAGCGGCAGCGGCAAAACGATTGCGGTGGCCACGGCCGGCGACTTTTACGATTCCGACCTGCAGACTTTTGAAACCCAGTTTGGCTACCAGCCCGCGTCACTGAACCGTGTTTGCATTTATGGCGCATGTCCCTCTGTCGATGACCCCGAGACAACCCTGGACGTGGAATGGTCCACTTCCCTGGCTAGCGGCGCCAACGAGCTTGTCTATATGGTCCCGGCCTACAACGGCGGCGTTTACTCATCAGATCTGACCAATGAATATAACCAGATCGTAACCGACAATACGGCCGATGTGGTCACCTCCTCGTGGGGAGGATGCGAGGACGCTAACGAGGCTCAGCAAGACGACGGCATTTTTGCCCAGGGGGCCGCCCAGGGTCAGACCTGGCTGATTGCCAGCGGCGACTATGGCTCCAACTGTGATCCCAAGGGGACTTTTGGCGTTGATTATCCGGCTTCCTCGCCCTATGTCACGGCCATGGGAGGCACCTCCCTTTCATTGAATAGTTCGGGTGGCATCTTAAGCGAGACCGCCTGGAGCGGTTCGGGAGGCGGAAGTTCAACCATCGAGTGGAGGCCCAACTGGGAGTACGGTTCCCAGTACTTCACAAGCGGGAAGCGCTGGACGGCAGATATTGCCATGGACGGCGATCCATCCACCGGCATGCCTTATACTTATAATAGCGCCTGGCATCAAGCCGCGGGCACGAGCATTGACGCCCCCTTCGCCTCAGCCCTGGCGGCGGAGATCGGACAACATGGAAACAACAGGCTGGGCATTTTTGCGGCCAGGATCAATCAGCTGGCAAACTCATCCGGTCATTCTTCTGTGCTTCACGACATCACCCGGGGGAACAATGGGGCCTACTCGGCGGGCGGCGGCTGGGATCCGCCGACGGGATGGGGCAGCCCGGATGGTTATATGCTTCTGCTAAATTATCAACACCTGGTCCCGGCCCGGAACTATTTCTGGACCTGGTATGACGCCACCGCCATGAAAGACTGGGTGCTGATGGCCAACCCTCCGGGCTCGGGCAAGAACTTAAACTTTAACCTCTCGATCAGCGGCCGGACCGAGCCCCTGGGCAGCAATTTCGGCCTGGGCCCGGGCGCGGTTCCACCGGGGAGCTCCCTCACTTCAACCTATCCGGGGGTAATCGGAGGCCCGGTAATGGCAAGCTCGGAAACCGGGGACAAAGCCATCGTCAGCCAAAGAAGCCTGCTGGGAAGCTCGTTTGAAGAAGTGCCGGGCACCGACGCCAGCAAGCTGTCAAGCCATTTCTATTGGACCTGGTATGACCAGCAAAGCCCGGGCATGACCGACTGGGTGCTTGTCGCCAACCCGGGCTCCGACCACACTGGTAATTCCCAAGGCACAGTTTCAGCATTGATCAAGATAGCCGGCATCCCGGTCTGGTCAGGAAATATCGCCCCCGGGAAAAACGTAACGCCAACTTTCCCCGGAAAGATGGGAGGCCCGGTTGAGGTTACTTCCACAGGGGGGGACGTGATGGCCTCCCAGCGGGTGCTCTCAAGTTACGGCGCCGCCTTTAACGAGGTGCCGGGCATTCCAGCCGGCGAGCTTTCTGACCGCTACCTTTGGACCTGGTACGACATGCAAAGCCCGGGCGCCAGGAACTGGGTGCTTGTCGCCAATCCGGGGTCAAATGCGGTTACCGCCCATATCAGGATTGCCGGCGCTATCCGCTGGAGCGGCACCCTCGCCCCGGGACAAAGCGCCACCCCGACTTTCCCCGGAACGATGGGCGGCCCGGTGGAGGTCTGGACCGATGGCGGCGGCAAGGTGATTGCCACCCAAAGAAGCATCTTCGGCCCCTCCTTTGAAGAAGTGCCGGGCTTGGCCGCATCGTCAAGCGGCGGCTACTCAGCACTTGCCAGCGACTACAACTGGAGCTGGTATGATCAGCAAAGCCCGGGGATGAACAACTGGGTGCTGATCGCCAATCCGGGCAGCTCTCCGGTAAGTGGCGTTACCATCAAGATCGGCGCCAGGACTGTCTGGGGGCCGCAAACCATCGCCCCCGGGGCCAGAGTCACCCCCACTTTCCCGGCCCAGATGGGCGGCCCGGTTGAGGTAAGCGCCAGCGGCAATATCGTTGCCTCCCAGCGCGTGCTTTACAACGGCTACTTTAACGAGGTGCTGGGGACGGTGCTACGCTAGTAAATGGCGGGCTTTCTTCGCGCAAACAGGTGGATGGCAGGCTGCTGCACAGGCTGAAAGCCTGTGCCTACCGTCCGTGCGCGGCAGGTAGATGGCAGGCTTGGTAGATGGCAGGCTTTTAGCCTGCCTCTGGGAGGGTTTATCTACGCACACGCCCCCGTCTGCACAGGCTAAAAGCCCGTGCCTGCTTTCCTTTCGGCGTGTAAATATGAAAGAGCTAAAGATGTCCTTCCCGTTGCCGAAAAAGCGTGTGAACGTTAATTCGTTTCAGTTTGCATCAACTCAAATTCTGCGCTCAGGAGGCTTTGCGATGAGGATGGCAAAAAAGACACAAGGTTCAAAGTCCACTTTTAACACAAAATACGCGACATGGGCGAGCCGGGCCGGCATAGGACAAAAAATTTTTATCGGGCTGGCGGCGATGGCTTTAATGGCAATGATTATGCTGCCGTCGACGGCATTTGCCGGAACGGCAAACAATTATGCTGCAACCGGTGGCATCTCTGCCGCTATTGGCAACATTCAGCCTAATGGCTGGACAAATAGCAACTCTCCGACTATTAGCGCTGATTACTACCTCTACAACGGCGCAGTTGGAACCCCCTCTATCAAACTTGATGGAAGCACACTATCTGGCTGCAGCATAACGTCTGCAGTATCCGGTTCCACCACTTCGGGCAGCATTAGCTGTCCGGCCGCCGGTCTTACAGATGGAACCCATTTTATCTCGGTCTCAGTTTACGCCGGCGATATAGATTTATTCAATGCCGGCACTATCACATTCGAGGTTGACACAGTCACGCCCGCAGTCACCAACGTCCTTCCCACCGGAACCATCACGACCACCCTTACTATCATAAGCGCCGACTACTCTGACTCGGGCTCGGGCATCAATACTTCCTCGGCTACAGTAAAGCTTGACGGAAACACTTTAAACGGCTGCACGGTTACTGCTACCTCGGTCAGCTGTCCGGTTGCGGGACTGGCGCAGGGGTCTCATACGATCTCCGGCTCTGTTTCAGACAATGCCGGCAACATAACGCCGATAGGCGGATCTTTTACAGTCAGTTCCCCGCCGCAGTCCCCCGGCCTTGGGACCAGCTACTTCTGGACCTGGTATGACAATATCGAGAGCGATGACTGGGTGCTTCTGGCTAACCCAAGCACAGCCATCCAGAACCTTACTTACAGCCTTTCAACTGCCGGCAGATCCATGGACCTAAGCAAATACTCAGGCGGAGTGGTGCCCCCGGGAGGCAGCATCACCCCTATTTATCCCAACCTGATGGGAGGCCTGGTCAAAGCAACTGCAAGCGGGATCGGCGGGGTGGTCTCGCAGCGCATCCTCTGGCCCAAGGGCGGCTCTTCCTTAGAAGAAGTGGTGCCAGGAACAGAGGAGGCAAATCTCTCCGATCATTTCTGGTGGCCGTGGTATGATCAGCTAAGCAGCGGCTATGCTGACTGGGTGCTGGTGGCCAACCCTTCTTCGACAAATACAGTGCATGTGATTGTCTCCTTTGCCAACCGGGCAGACGGACAGATGCAAAGCGCAGAGTCTGACATTGCCCCGGGAAAGACCTGGTACCCTGCTTTCCCCGGGAAGATGGGAGGGCCAGTGGAGGTAAAGGCGTACAAAAAAGGAGGCTCCTGGCCGGCAGACAAAATGAGCGTGGTTGCCTCTCAAAGGGTGCTGTCCGGTTACGGAAAGGGCTTTAATGAGCTGCCCGGCGTCGCCGACAGCGACCTTAAAAGCAGCTACCTGTGGACCTGGTACGACATGAAGAGCGCCGGCACCAATAACTGGGTCATGATCGCCAATCCGCCCACCAACGCAGACGGAAGCCAAAGCGCCCCGATATACTGGGAGATTGACGTTGCCGGAAAGCCGCTTGCCACAGGCGGGCCTCTCGGGGCAGGGGCAAGCGTTACTCCCACCTTCCCGGGGACAATGGGCGGCCCCCTGGAGGTAAAAACCTACTCAGATAAAAACCAGACTGCCCCGGCAAGATCGATTGCCTCACAAAGAAGTATCTGGGGGCCGTCATTCGAGGAAGTGCCCGGCACCGGCATGCTGGCAAAGAACTATAACTGGACCTGGTACGACATGAAGAGCGCTGGAATGCAAAACTGGGTGCTTATCGCCAACCCTGACTTAAACAAGCAGGACCCGCCAGTTGCAGCCACGGTAACGATTGACAAGACCACCTACGGGCCCTACAGCATTGCCCCGGGAGGAAGCGTAACTCCCACCTTCCCCGGCGCAATGGGGGGCCCCGTACAGGTGGCAGCTTCCGCCACCGTGATTGCCTCCCAAAGGGTCCTTTATAACAGTTACTTTAATGAAGTGGTGGGGACAGAGCCGCCTGTTGCGTAAGCAGGCAGGTAGATGGCAGGCTTTTAGCCTGCCTCTGGGAGGGTTTATCTACGCACTCGCCCCCGTCTGCACAGGCTAAAAGCCTGTGCCTGCCGAGTTTAAATCCCGGCCACGGGTAAATAATAAGATTACACGAAGTTCCGCGCTGCGGGCGTTGTCTTCGAGAAGGTTCTTTTTATTACAAAAAGTAACTGTGGTCAAAATGGCTGGGACAAAGAGCAGACAGGCTGTCATCATCCGCCCGCCAGAGAGCATCTATCAGACCCAGGGCGAAATTGAGAACGGCAGTTTTCAGGGCTACTGGCATTTTTCGTTCAACGAGTACAACGAGCGCGAATACACTCATTTTGGCACCCTCCGCGTTTTCAACGACGACACACTCTCGCCGGGAGCTACCTGGCCCCTTCACCCGCACCGCAACATAGAAGTTGTAACCTACTGCGCCGGCGGCGAGTTTCGCCACGCCGACGAAAACGGCGCCGGCAGCATTCTCCAGAAAGGATGGGTGCTGCACACAACCGTGGGCCGCGGCATGTGGCACGCGGAAATCAACAACCGCAGGGACCAGCCAATGAGATTCATCCAAATGTGGTTCATGCCGCGGGAGCATAACCTTGACCCGGCACTGCAAGTACTGAAGGTGGACAAAGACCGGCGCCGTAACAACTTGCTGCCGCTTGTCTCAAACGACCACAGGCAAGCGCTCCCGATTGCTTCTGATGCGCATGTTTATTCTTCCTTCCTGGAAAGCGGGCGCCAGGTAGGCCACGAGCTGGGAGTGGGCCGGGGCGCGTACATCTACGTGCTGGAGGGCGGACCGGTCAGGCTCAACGATCACGCCATTCCCGAACTGGGCGCAGCCAAGGTTATCGGCGGCCTGGACGTCAGGCTGGAAGCAGAAAATGACGCGGAGCTGCTGCTGGTGGGCGTGCCGCTGGCGGTGGGTCATCACTACGGGCATGAAAGCCCGTATTAAAAGGCAAGTTCGCAAACGGTGAAGAAAATCCGCTATCGAAATTTGTCAGCGGCCATTGTTCGTTTGGCGTTCGAAATTCGTAATTTGCAATTTCGCCGCCTCCATCTGCTCCGGCGGCGTGGAGGCGCCGGCAGTAATGGCCACCGTGCCGGCTTCCTCAAACCACCCGGCCTCCAGCTCGCCAACTTCCTCGATGTGAAAGGTGCGGGCCTGAACTTCACGGCACAATTTTGCCAGTCTGGTTGTATTGGCGCTGTTGCGGCCCCCGATCACAATCACAGCATCAGCCCGGCGCGCCAGTCCCAGCGCTTCCTCCTGGCATTTCTGGGTGGCGTTGCACATGGTGTTGTAGACCAACAGCTCGCGGCAGGCGGGCGATAGCCGCCCCACCAGCGCCGACAAGTTGGCACTCGCCTGGGTAGTCTGCACCACCACGCCGACCCTCTTGCCGTGCACCCGGGCCAGATCCAGCTCCTCCGCCTTTTCCACCACGACAGCTCCCGCTCCGGCATTGGCGATCAGCGCCACCACCTCGGGATGCTCGTGCTCACCGAGAACCACCGGCAGATACCCCTGCTCCTTGAAGGACGACGCCTTCTGCTGGGCCACCTTCACATAGGGGCAGGTAGCGTCGACAACCCTAAGCCCGCGCGCCTCGGCGTCTGCAGCCACCTGCGGCGTAACCCCATGCGTCCTGAAGATGATCGTGCCGGCGGCGCCGGCCAGCGTCTCCACGCAAGACACGCCTGCGGCTGCCAGTTCCTTGACCACCCCGGGATTGTGGATGATCGGCCCCAGCGTATGGACAGGGCCATCAGATGCCAAGGCTGCCTGATGGGCGATTTTAAGCGCCCGCTGCACCCCGTAACAGTAGCCGCCGCGCTTGGAAACCAATATCTTCATAGTTCCGAGTTCCCTAAAAATTATAACTAATTTTTTCTATTTGTCAAGTTATTTCTTTGATTTTGGGTTTGGTTTTAATCCAGAATCCAGGATCCAATATCCGGTTTTAGAGTTTGCTGATCGCCGCCATGATCCGGTTTCCGGCCTCGCGGTAGGCGCGGCCGCGGGACAGGCCGTCCATGTCAAGGTCCACCGGCTTGCCAACGCTAATTGTGATCCGGGGACGGCCCGGCTTAAGGCCGCGCATGACCCGCTCGTCGCCACGGATGCGGACAGGAACCACAGCAACGCCGGGCTCCAGGGCGAGCATGCCCACGCCCGGCTGAGCTTCCCCCAGCGTGCCTTCGCGCTGTCTGGTTCCCTCAGGGAACATGCCGACGATGTATCCCTGTTTTAACAGCTCGCGGGCGCGGCGGACCGCCTCCCGGTCAGACTCGCCGCGGCGCACCGGGAAGGCGCCGAGTTTTGTAATCAGCCATCCCAGCCCCGGGACTTTCCAAAGCTCGGCTTTGGCCATCCAGCGAATCTGGCCGGGGAAAGCAATCCCAACCAGGCACGGATCAAGATTGCTGGCGTGGCTGGAGGCAATTACCGCCGGGCCCTTGCGGGGCCAGTTCTCAGCGCCGCTGATTTTGATCCTGTAAAAGAAAGTCAGCGGTGTGGTCAAGATTATGCGGGTGATGGCGTAGACGAATGAAGACATAAACCTATAAGTTCCAAGTTCCGAGTTTCTATTTTAACTGCTTTTCAATTATCTCAGAAATCTTGTCAACAACCTGCTCGATTGTCATATTGGTGGTATCAATGATAATGGCGTCATCGGCCGCCTTCAGCGGCGCCAGCTCCCGGCTGGAGTCGTAATCGTCGCGGGCGGCGATCTCGCGCTCCATCTGCGCCTGAGAGACTTCAACCCCTTTCTGCTGCAGCTCCAGGCGCCGGCGCCGGGAGCGCTCCGGGTTGGAAGCCGTCAGAAATATCTTGACGTCGGCGCCGGGACAGACAACTGTGCCAATGTCACGGCCATCCATGACTACGTTGCCGCGGGCGGCGATAGCGCGTTGTTTTTCCACCAGGGCTTCGCGCACGGCGCCCTGCGCCGATACCTCAGAAACCAGAGCGGAGACATCTTGGCTGCGAATTTCATGCGTCACATCACGGCAGCCGGCAAACACCTGCGGCGAACCGCCGGGGCCGGGCTTAAAACCTATCTCCACATTGCGCGCCAGGGCGCCGAGTTCATCTTCGTCGGCCGGCGCAATCCCCTGCTCAACAGCCATTAAGGTGACGGCGCGGTACATGGCGCCGGTATCCAGATATGTCCACCCATGGCGGGCGGCAATCAGCCTGGAGATGGTGCTCTTGCCGGCCCCGGCCGGTCCGTCGATGGCGATAATCATAGTTCTGAGTTCCGAATTCCGGGTTCCGAAAATTTTATCCAGCATCCAGAGTCCGGAGTCCACCATCCGGGTCATTCATCAAGCTCATCAAGCCTTTGCGGAAATCAGGATAGGAAACTGACACGCAGTCAAAACCTTGCACCTCCACTCCCTCACGCGATGCGGCGCCGGCCACTGCTCCCAGCATCGCCAGACGGTGATCGCCCAGGCTCTTGAACTTGCCGCCACGCGGTCGCTTGCCACCGCCACGGACGACAAACCCATCCGGACGCGCCTTGATATTAATGCCAATCCCGGCAAGGTTGTCAACTACTCCCCGGATGCGGTCAGCTTCCTTCAGCCGCAGCTCGGACGCCCCGCTAACGACAGTCTCCCCCTCGGCAAAAGCGCCGGCGAGGGCCACCAGCGGCAGCTCATCTATGGCGCGGCCTGAGATTTCGCCGCTTATCCTGACCCCTTTCAACTGCGCCGCCTCCACATGAAGGTCGTTTGCCGGCTCTGCTTGCGTCCCCGGCGCAGGTTTTCTGACGATTCTTGCGCCCATTTCGTCCAAAATATCAAGCAACCCCGTCCGGGTTGGATTGACGCCTACCGCCGGGAGCGCGATCCTGGATCCGGGAATAATGCTGGCGGCAACAAGAAAAAAGGCTGCTGCTGAAAAATCTGCGGGAACCACAACCCGGTCCAGTCGAAGCTTGGCAGCCGGGTAAATCCGGGTGAGCAGCCCCTCTTTCTCCACCCTCGCTCCGGCCGCCTTCAGCATGATCTCAGTGTGGTCGCGGCAGGCGACCGGTTCTCTGACCACGGTGGGGCCATCCCCGTAAAGGCCGGCCAGCAGCAGCGCCGACTTGACCTGGGCGCTGGCCACCGGCATCTGGTAATCGAGCGCCCGCACCTTGCCACCACAAATCTTCAGCGGCGCAAAATTATCATCGCGGGCTTCAATGCTGACGCCCATCGACCGAAGCGGCGTCACGATCCGGTCCATCGGCCGCCGCCTGAGGCTGGCGTCGCCATCGAGCGTGAAACAGCCGCGCTGGCCCGCAAACACGCCGGCAAGCAGCCGCATGGTTGTGCCCGAATTGGCGGCGTCAATTGCAGCCGCAGGCGCGCTCAGGCCCCGCAGGCCGGCTCCGTGTATAACCAGGCTGCCCCGTCCCGGGCGCTCCACCCTGACGCCGCAGGCCTGGATTGCAGCCAGCGTGGCTGCGGTGTCATCAGAGCCAAGAAAGTTGCCTATCTCTTCGGGAGAGTCACAGATGGCGCCAATGATCGCCGCCCGGTGCGAGATTGACTTGTCGGGCGGCAAAGCAAGCGTTCCGCGCAGGCCGCCGGCGGGTGAGAACAAGGCGCTGCCAGTTTTGCCCGGCACTTAGCCGGCCTCGGCGCTGGAAAATGGTATCGAGACGGCATCGTAGCCCAGCCCCTTCAGGATCCCGACAGCGCGCTGGCCGGTATCGCCGCCGGAAACGACCAGCGACAAAACGCCGCCCTGCTCCACACTGATGCGGTGGAAAGCAAGGTCATCGATATTGATGCCGGCGTTTCCCAGAGCAACAGTGACGCTGCTTAAAACTCCCGGGCGGTCCGGCACCGGCACTTTGACAACATACAGATCCGAGGGCTCCAGGTGCTCTGCTTCCAGCATCCGGTCGCGGTTGGCGGCTGCGGTGGCGATTGCCTCAGCCACAAAGCTCTCGTCGCCCTGCTCCAGCGCATCAGCAAAACAGCCAATGCCGCGCGCATGCTCGCGGAGAACCTCTGCCAGCCACCGGCGGTTCTCAATGAAGATATCTGTCCAGACGCCTGAATTGCTTCCCGCCACCCGCGTTAAGTCGCGGAAGCTGGGTCCGGCCGAGAGTAGCGCTTCGCGGCCGTCCAGGTTAACGCTGCCGGCCTGGTTCATGGCCGCGTTTGCGAGCACGTGGGGAAGATGGCTGACAAGCGCCATGATGCGGTCATGGGCGTCCGGGTCAATCGCCGTGGGGCGGGCGCCAATACCGGTAATGAACCCGTGCAGCCGCTCGTAATTGGAAGGATCAACTCCCCTTCCGGAAGTGAGAAAGTAAGTCGCCTTGTCAAAAAGATCCTCGCGGGCGTTGGCAACGCCCGCCGTTTCAGAACCGCAGACCGGGTGGCCGCCGATAAAGCGCCGCTCTTCTTCCGAAGCCAGGGCTGCCATCAAACTGGACTTGGTGCTGCCCATGTCGGTAATGATGCAGCCCGGGCCCGAGGCGGCCAGCGCCTGGCGGGCAATCGCCAGAACGGTCCGCACCGGCGTGGCCACAAAACATAAATCGGCCGCGCCGGCGGCCTCTTCCACGCTGGAAGCCTGATCGGTGATAGCGCCCAGTTCCATCGCCTGGCGCAGCGTGCGCCCATTGCGGCTAAAGCCGTAAACCCGCTTGACGCCGAGCCTCTCGCGGGCAGCCAGGCCCATGGAGCCTCCCATCAGGCCGACGCCCAGGATAGCAATGGAGATATCGGAGAAATCCGGCATAAAACAGCAAAGGCCTTGGTTAAGATAACCGGCGTCCGCCCATTTCCACGTAGCGGCGGATCTCGGTGGCGAAAGCGGCAAACTCGCTTACAGGCAATGATTGGGAGCCATCGCAAAGCGCCTCTTCCGGGTCAGGGTGCGTCTCGACCAGGAGGCCGTCGGCGCCGACGGCGACCGACGCCAGTGACAGCGGCAGCACCAGGTCGCGCTTGCCGGTGGCGTGGCTGGGATCGACCACGACCGGCAGGTGGCTGTGTTTTTTAATCACAGGAATTGCCGACAAGTCAAGCGTAAAACGGGTCGCGGTCTCAAAGGTCCTGATACCGCGCTCGCAGAGGATAACATCAGAGTTGCCCTCCTTGAGAATGTATTCAGCCGCCATCAGCAGCTCCTCGATGGTGGCGCTCATGCCCCGCTTGAGCAACACCGGCCGTTCCACCTTGCCCACCTCGGAAAGGAGCTGGAAGTTTTGCATATTGCGGGTTCCGATCTGAATCACGTTAGCATATCTGAGAACAATCTCAACATCGCGCGGATCCATCAGCTCGGTGACGATCGGCAGCCCTGTCTCCTCCCGCGCGGCCGCCATGATCTTCAGCCCATCTTCCCCAAGTCCCTGGAAACTATATGGCGAAGTACGCGGCTTGTAAGCCCCTCCCCTGAGCATGGAAGCGCCGGCATCGCGCGCCAGGCGGGCTGCTTTCATATATTGCTCTTCACTTTCAACCGAGCAGGGGCCGGCAATCAGGGCAAAGGCCCCGCCTCCCAGGGAACAGCTTCCCACATGGATGACCGTGTCGTCGGGATGAGTCTGGCGGCTGGCAAGTTTGTAAGGCTTCAGGATCGGCATGACCCGGTCCACACCCGGCATGGCGTCGAATGGAAGCGTGGAGATCTGTTCCCGGTCGCCAATAGCGCCAATGATGGTGACAAACTCGCCGCGGGAGACATGACCGCGGGCGCCGACGCCGGCGAGCCGGTCCACCACATGCTGAATCTGCTCCTCGGTCGCGTCCGGTTTCATAATAATCATCATTGCTGCAAACCTCCGCCAACAAACAAGGGAAAAGACAAGTCCTATAGGGCGCCATAATTCACCAGCGAGGTTCACATTCTAGCATTGTTTATGGAGGGGAAGAAAAAAAGAAGAAACCCCAAGAAAGCTTCAGGCACCAGTTTTCCGGTTTTTTTCTGCAGTTTCCTGCATCTGCAGGATTACTCAACCCTGCCGCCGGAATCACTCGCCTTCCAATTTCTTGGGGTTATTTATTATTACCCCATTGGCTAAAAACTAAACCACCCGGCAAACAGCTCCCCAGCTGCCGCTGCCGGGTGGCTTAGAGCCTTTTGGGACAGGCTCTCTTGCAAACAACCAAGAATCTATCTCAAAAAGCCTATCCTGCTGCGTCCTCGCTGCGAACAGCCTTTTGAGATAGATTCTAACAACGCTCAATTTATCTGCGCCCTCCGGCCATGCCGCCGGAAGCCGTTGAAGCAGTACCCATGTGGCCGGACGCAGTGCCGGACATAGATGCGCCACCAGAGCCCTGGCCCTCACTGCCGCCGGAGCCTGCAGGCGGCATCTGGGCAGGCGGGCCGGCCGGCACTGTAACAGGGGGCATATTGCCGCCTGGGTTCATATTTCCATTACCAGGGTTGCCGTTGCCTGATTGCTGGTGAGCCGCGCCCCGGACCGCCAGGCCATGATTCGTGATAACCTTGCCATTTGGGAGGGTCATGGTGCCGGTGTCATTCATGTTCCTGGCGACTTGAGAGACGCCATTGCCATACTGATGCCCGGCGGCGCCGTACTGAGACGCGCCAGCTCCTTGCCCATGAGCGCCTGGAGTGGCGACCGTGCCGGAGCCTGAACCTGTTATGGCTGCCATGCCGTCAGCGAGAGCCGCGGGCAGCTTGCCAACCGGCAGCTTCCCTGTGACCGCAAACGCAGAACCGCCGGCGGTCAGCAAAAGCGCCCCAGCCACTGCCAACACTTTTAACTTGAAAAGACCCATGCGAAACCTTCCTTCCGTTGTTTATCCTATTCCTAAAAAGTTAGCGGCAAAGCTCCGAAAAAGTTACGCTGTAATCAGACGGCGCAAATTGGAATGTTGTTTGGACATGTTCTCGCCGAAACTTATTGAGAAGCATGCCGTATCCAAATAAGCCTTTCCCCGCTAGAAAAATAGGAGACTAATCATTGTCAGAGAAGCGCGAGCTCTCAAAACTGATAAAACAGGTGCAAAAAGGAGACCTGGATGCCTTCGGCAAGCTTTATGACCGTTTTTATGACCCGGTCTACGCCTACGTGCTGCGCCAGGTTGGCTCACCTGCCGATGCCGAGGACATCACGGCCGGCGTGTTCCTGGAAGCCCTGGAGAAAATCGGCGGCTTTAGCTGGCGCGGCGCCGGCTTTGGGGCCTGGCTGTTTAGCATCGCCCGCCACGACGTTCTCGATCATTTCCGCCGGCAGGGAAAAAACCGGGAAGCAGCAATAACCAACAATCACATGGACATCCCCTCGCAAGAGTATGTGGAAGCGACCGCTGAGGCAGCCTGGGACAGGCAGGCTTTGAGAAATGCTATCTGGAAGCTGTCGGACGACCAGCAGCACGTGCTGCTGCTGAAACTGATGGTGAATTTCAGCAACCGCCAAATTGCGGCAGTGTTGTCAAAAGGCGAGGGAGCAGTCAAGGCCTTGCAGCACCGGGCCTTGACAAACTTAAGAAAGATCATGGAAGGAAACGACGATTAATACGGGTCCGGAGAAAAAGACGGCCGGGCCGGCCGATATGCTCGACGCCAGCCTGGCAGATTTAATCAGTGGCCCCGGCGGCATCGGCGCAGGCAGCCGCCGGCAAGCCCCTGCCCAGATCCAGCCGCTGCTTGCCCTGGCTGCCGCTTGCCGGGACGCCCTGGAAATCGAGCCGAGCCCCGAGCGGCGCGCTGCGGTAAAAACCAGAGTGATGGCTGCGGCGCCAGCCCGTCTCAGCGCGCCTGTCAAAAAACGGCCGCTGCGGCGCTTCCTTTTGCGGCCCGCCACAGTTGCAGCCGCAATACTGGCGCTGACCGGCGCCACGGCGCTGGCGGCAAACTCAGCCGGTCCGGACAACATCCTTTACCCGCTTAAACAAAAACTTGAGGAGGCCCGCAGTATAGTTGCCATGAGCAAGCCTGGACGCGCCGCGGTCGCCGCCGGCGATGCCGGCAAGCGGCTCGATGAGATAAAAGCAATGGTGGACAAGGGCAAGCCTCAGTATGTGTCGGAGCTTTTGGCAAATTACGATCAGCAGATAAATGACGCTCAGAATCTGGCCGCGGCCGCCAGACAGGAAGGCGATGACACCACGGCGGTGATGGCCATGATCGAGGCTACCCGCGCCCGCCACGACGCCTTGATGAATGAAATCTTGGGCAGGGTGCCGGCCGGCGTCCAGGCCGTAATCCGCCACGAGGAAGGCGGCGCGGGCGCAGGCGGCAATCCGGCCGGCGGCCGGGGCAAGATGAATCCGGGCGGATCCACACGTCCGGCGGGCAGGAGCACCTCTGGCTCCGGCGGCGTCTCTGGCAGATCCCGTAACGCCCCGGCGGGCGGCCAGACACCAAACAGCGCCGGGCAGAGCGGCCCAAAACAGGGAATGCCGCCGGCGGTGGAACCGGCCCCGCAACAGGGTGCGTCAGGCGGAAATAATGGGCAGTCTCAGGCCCCGGCGGCTGGAACGGCGCCCGGTCAGGGCATGCAACAAGGCATGCCGCAGGGTGGTCAAGGTTCATACAACCATGCCGGCCAGAACCCACCATCACCTGAGGCCGGCAGCATGACTTTTGACAGGCGATAGGCTCCTGGCCGGGCTTCATCGCCAACTTCCGGCAAACCCCGAGTTTCCTGGAGTGGTTTTAAGTTGCCGGTTCAGCGGTATCAAGCAGTAATAGCAGTAAGGACTGGCTTCTGGCAGTCCGCCTCGATATAATAAGAATCTATCTCAAAAGGCTGTTCGTAGCGAGGCCGAGCGAAAAGGTGATGGGCAAGGACGCGGGAGTAAAAAGCCCGCAGTCGTACCCGCTGCGGTACGTCGAGGACTTTTTGCTCTGAGGACGCAGCCCATCGCCTTTGCAGTCGGCAGCAGCAGAAGATGCCTTTTGAGATAGATTCTAAGTGGCAGGTTTTAGCAGCTCCGGAGGGAGAGATGTCATGTTTGACGGAATATTTGCACCCCAGCACCTGATTCTGATTCTCATTATCGCCCTGATTGTCTTTGGCCCCAAGCGCCTGCCGGAGATTGGCCGCGGCCTGGGCAAGGGCATCCGGGAGTTCAAGGGCTCGATGAACGAGGCCATCTCCGGGGCTGTCGATGAGGCCAAGGAGAACAAACCCGAGGCCAAAAGCGAAAAGACCTCTTAGGTTCTAAGAACCTGAGAGTTCCTTGGTCCAGTTTATAAGCCCCGCGATTAGCGGGGCTTTTCCATTCCGGGTTCCGAAAAATTATCAAGTCAGCTCATAGGTTTTTGGTTCTATCCAATATCCAAGGTCCAAGATCCAATATCCGGGTTCCGGGTTCTCACTTCTTCAGATCCGCCAACTGCTCCAGGAAAATCCCGTTCTCTTCTTCCGTGCCGACGCTGACGCGGATGTAGCCGGGGCAGGCCAGCGGCCGGCCCGGCCGGACGATGACGCCGCGCCGCATCAGCTCTTCCGGCACATCATCGGCGGGAACGGATAACTCGCCGACATCGACCAGCATGAAGTTGCTCTGCGTGGGGATATTCGTGACGCCAAGGGCCGCCAGGCCGTCGTAAAGCTGGCGGCGGCCGTCGCGGTTCCGGGCGCGCCTTTCCTGGAGCCTGGCCTCGAGGCCAAGCGACCTGAGCGCCGCCGCCTGGGCCAGCATGTTGACATTAAACGGCTGGCGCACCTTGTCAACCGCATCCATGACCTCTTGAGAACAGATGCCGTAGCCCACCCGCAAGCCGCAAAGGCCATAGATCTTGGAAAAAGTCCTAAGCATGACAATATTGGGCTGCTCCCGGCGCAGCTTGAGGCCATCCTGTGAATCAGGCGCCTCGACATATTCGTTGTATGCCTCATCGAGCACCAGCAGGCAGTTTTCAGAGATCTTCGCGGCTAATTTAGCAACCCGGCTGTAGGGCTGGTAGGAGCCGGTAGGATTGTGCGGGTTTGTCAAAAAGACAATCCGTGTTTTACCGGTGACAGCGGCGGCCAGCGCGTCCAGGTCGTTGGCAAAATCCTTGAGCGGCACTTTCACCGGCGTGGCGCCGCGCGCCCGCGTGACCTCTTCATAAACAAGGAAAGTCGGGTCCGAGAAAACCGCCTCCGCGCCCGGCTCCAGCATGATCAGGCTCAGCCAGATGAGCAGTTCGCATGAGCCATTGCCGATGATGATCTCCTCTGGAGCGACACCGTAGCGCCCGGCCAGCGCCGTCTTCAGATCACGGCACTCGGAATCAGGGTAGCGGTTCAGGTCGTGGAACTTCTGTGTGATGGTCTCCAGCACCTCGGGGAACGGCGGCAGCGGCGATTCATTGGAGGCGAGCTTGATCACCCGTTCCAGCCCGTAACGCCTGGCCACCACTTCAATCGGCGTGCCGGCAACGTAGGGCGTCATATTCTCAAGTTGAGGGACAAATTTCATAACTTATTAGTTCAAAGTTCCAGGTCCAAAGTTGCTTCCGGCTTTTGGTTTTTAATTTGAAATGTGGTGCATTAATATCTAGGCGGAAAAGATGTTTTTGAACTCTGAACTCTGAACTTTGAACTCTACTCCGGCAGGTCCGTCCTCAGTTGCTTGGCGCCGCGCAGGTAGGCGTGGCGGATTTCTTCCTTGGCCTTTTGCGAATAAGCGTGCATCAGGATGCGGATGCAGCGCTCAACGCTGCCGGCCACAGGGATCTCCTGTGAACAGAGCAGCGGCGTGCGGGAAAGGCCCATGTTGCGGGCTGCCACCGCCGGGAAATCAGAGACCAGGTCGGGCGTAGCAGTAAAAATCAGGCTGATGATATTATCAGGTCGGACGTCATTGCGCTGCATCATCGCCTCAAGCAGCTCGCCCGTGCGCGCGCGGATCTGATCAGGAACATCTTCCTCCACTGTGGTGGCGCCGCGCACCGCCACCAGCCGCCAGCCGTCCTCCTTCATGGTTTTTCCGTCATCACAAGTTTTTGCAAAGCCTCAACTTCCTCTTCTGAGAGCCGCCGCGACTGCCCGGTCGCCAAGCCCTCGTCCGTTAACATTGCGTATCTTTTGCGGTGGAGCCGGATAACCGGGTGCCCGGCCGCCGCGAGCATGCGGCGCACCTGCCGCTTGCGGCCCTGATGGATGATCATCTCCACAATGCTGCCGCCGGCGTGCCTGCCGGCAAGGCGCGCCCCGGCCGGCGCCGTGGGGCCGTCCTCCAGCTCAAGCCCCTGACGCAGCTTTTCCAGCTCAGGCTCCCGCACCGTCCCCTCGACTTCGGCCACATATACTTTATCAACCTCGAAGTGAGGATGCATCAGCCGGTGCGCCAGAGCGCCGTCGTTGGTGAGTATGATGAGGCCGGTAGTGGCCTGGTCGAGGCGGCCAACAGGAAACAGCCGCGCCCGGCTTTTAACCTGGCTGGTGATAGTCGGCCGCCCCTGCGGATCAGACACTGAGCTCACGACGCCGGCGGCCTTGTTAAGCAGGTAATACTCAAGCGGCTCCGGCTCTACCGGGCGGCCGTCAAAATAAACGACATCCGCAGATCCAACGGTTGCGCCCGGCTTCGTCACCGCCCTGCCGTTGACCGACACCCGTCCCGCCGCGATGAACTCTTCGCTCTTGCGGCGTGAAGCGATGCCGGCGCGGGCGAGATATTTTTGCAGGCGTTCAGTGATGCGCCGCCTCCCGGCCGTCCTGACTGGATAACGCTAATTAAGAATGTATATAAGTTCTCATCTGGCAGAGGAAACCTCCCGGTGTTAATAATCGCTTGACAGCGGGCTGGGCCGAGAAGTTCTCGCCCAGAATTGCCACGAAGGAGGCTCCCATGAAAAGAATGTACTACGTTGGGCCGGACGTGCACAAGCAGTCGATTTATTACTGCGTCAAGCAGGGGGATGGCACTGAGGTCAGGCGGGGAGAGGTGGCGGCCCGGCAACCGGTTTTACGGCAATGGGCGCAGGAAACACTTAGCTTCTGAGGCCGCCAGGACACTAAAGAAAGAAGACGGCATTTTACTTAGCGTGCTGGGAATAGTGCTGGGATAGAATGAAAGGGGAAATTGCCTAATGGCCATTAGGTACGGGATATTAGCGGCATTAGCAGGGAAAATGTTTGGAGCGGATGACGGGGATCGAACCCGCGATCTTCGGCTTGGGAAGCCGACGCGTTACCAGCTACGCCACATCCGCCTAAAACCGGACATTGGATTTTGGACATTGGATTTTGACGAAAGCCAAAAATCCAGCCAGGTCTCATTTTCCATGACGCTCGGCGGAAAAGGGGATTTTACCATACAATCTCATCTAGATTCTTTCAAACAGTCAACTTGCTGCTAATGATTACCCGGAGTTCCAAGAACTTGAGCAGGCAACCGATCCCGAATCTTTTCCCTGACTAGCTGGATGAGATTTATCGCGCGTTGGGCATCGCGGCGAGTCACTTCGGGATAATCGCCTGGATAACGGTACTCAACACCATATGGCGTCAATTCAACAGCTTCGTTCAAAGTCTCTGCCAATTCAATTTCAACTTGAGCAACAAGGTTCAGTAACATTGCTAAGTCATGCGTTTTCTGAAACTCAATCTGACGCCAAACCAAAAAAGTTTTCAGATACTTCTCGGCGGCTTGTTGGGCATGAAAGACTGTGCCAATTAGAAAATCTTCTCCCGAGTCAAACAGATACATCGCTGTTCGAAAGTCCATTTCCGCCTTTTGAAGCCACTCGCGCACGAACTCCAGTTTTACTTCATCGGGCTGCTTCATAAATTATCCTGCCGTATTTGTTTGCAGGATAGGCAAGCCCGCCTATCACGCTTTTTGTTTCTTCAAACCTTTTCGGAGTGATCACGAAAACATCAACCGGCACGCCTAAATCGGCCAGCGCCATGCGCAACCTTGTATTTTCTTCACGCTGGTTTTTAAAGCCGCGTTCGATGACAAGAATATCAAGATCACTATCAACCGTCATAGTCCCGGCCACCGCTGAGCCAAAAAAAATAATTCGCTGAGGATTGGCAACTGATGTAATCCGGCCGACTACTTCTTTTAGCAATTTTTCGTCAATTGTCATTCCAAGTCACCCGATCCCCCAGGATACAATTACTCTGTGGCCGACGCCGCTTAAAGCATGGCCCACAAAATTGAAAAAGAGCTGTCTGCTACGCGCCGGCGCTCACCAGCGACTTACACAACCTCTGCCAAATATTCCTTAAACCAATCAATGGTTTTTTTCAAGCCCTCTTCAGCGGGGACGGTTGGCTCCCAGTCAATCAGCTTTTTCACCAGTGAGATGTCGGGGCGCCGCCGCCGGGGGTCGTCGGTAGGAAGAGCCTGAAAGATGACGTCGCTATGGCTACCGGTCAACTTAATAATCAGCTCCGCCAGTTGCTTGATTGTGAATTCGTCGGGATTGCCCAGGTTCACCGGCAGATGGTAACCACCCATCATTATCCGGTAGATTCCCTCCACCAGGTCGGAGACAAAGCAGAAGCTGCGCGTCTGGCTGCCATCGCCAAAGACGGTCAAATGCTTGTCCTCCAGCGCCTGTCGAATAAATGTTGGCACAGCGCGGCCGTCAAAGGGGCGCATGCGTGGCCCATATGTGTTAAAAATACGGATGATCCTGGTGTCAACGCCCTGCTGGCGATGATAGGCCATTGTGGTGGTTTCAGCGTAGCGCTTGGCCTCGTCGTAGACGCTGCGGGGCCCAATCGGATTTACGTTTCCCCAGTAATCTTCCTGTTGCGGATGGACCTCGGGGTCGCCGTAAACCTCGGAAGTTGAAGCCAGCAAAAAGCGGGCCCGTTTCCACTTGGCCAGGCCAACAGCGTTGCGCGTCCCCGCCGCGCCCACCTTTAATGTATGTAACGGCATCTGGAGATAGTCAATTGGACTGGCCGGGCAGGCCAAATGGTAAACGAAATCAACTTGGCCGGGGATGTCGATAAAATCAGTGATATCCATATTTATGAAGATGAAATCATCGGACACGATATGCTCAAGGTTGCGTAACGTGCCTGAATCAAGGTTGTCAAGCCCGATGACGCGGTGCCCCTTGGCCAGGAGATAATCGCACAAATGGGATCCGATAAACCCGGCGGCGCCGGTGACAACTGAGACTTTCTGCTGAGCCAATTCTTCCTCCCTGTCAATATTCTTACCGGGCAGCGCCAGTTGGACAAAAAACGGCTGCTATTCCACCAATAGCGCTTTTTCTATAAAATACTCTCATATTTAACGCGGTTTACAAAATCCCGTCATGGTCCAAGGCCGCCAGGACGTAACAGCGCTTTATAGCGGGCCAAACCTGCTTCGGCATGGGAGGAATAACGCTTGAGCAGAATACAAATCGTCGCCCTCATTGTTTCCATCCTGCTGATCCTGTTAATCTTTCAGCTCATCCGCCGGAAGAAACTCAAGGAACAGTATTCCCTGCTCTGGTTTTTGACAGTTGCTGTGATCCTGCTGCTGTCCCTCTGGGACGCGCCGCTTTTTAAGCTCTCGCGGGCAGTGGGCATCGCCATCCCTTCCAACATGCTTTTCCTGCTGGCGCTGTTGTTCCTCTTCGGCATGGCCCTCCATTTCTCGCTGCTGGTTTCCCGGCTAACCGACCAAACGAAAATGCTGGCCCAGAAGCTGGCGCTGCTGGACAGGGATTTGCGCAAAGAGCGGCAGGCAGATAACCCGGTTGGCGGCCCGGCCAGCGCGCAATCCAGGGCAGAGCAGGGCGGCAATGGCGCCGAGTAAGAAACAGGCGCTTCGCAGGAAGCACGGCTGGCTTCGCTCAAAACTTTTCCGGGCGGCAGTGAGCATGGCGCTGCTGGCGTTATTGCTGTTTACAATCAACCTGCGTCAACTGGGGGATACGCTGAGCCAGGTCGCCATCAGCCTGCTGCTTCTGGCGACCGTCATTTTCCTGATATCAAACGCCGCCAGCATTCTTAAGTGGAAACTGATTGTGCGGGCGCAGCAGGGCGCTGCTTCCTATTACTACTTGACTTCGCTGTTTTACATCGGTCTTTTTTTTAACAATTTCCTGCCCTCAAACATTGGCGGTGACGTTGTCAAGGCATTCAAGCTTGGTCAGGCTACCGGCCAGCCGGCCAAGGCCGCCGGCTCGGTGGTGATGGACCGGGCCAGCTCCACTATCGCCCTTCTGATCATTGCCGCAGTGCTGGCGATGTTTCAATTGAAACTGCTGGGGACGAAGGTGGCGGCGCTGATTCTGCTGATGCTTGCGTTTTCCTTGATCCTGATCATCTTTTTCGCCAGTGAGCGGGCCGCCCTGGTGCTGGGGAAAATCCTTTTTTCCCGGCTGAATCCCTTTGGCCTGCGCCGGCATTTTAAGGACTTTTACTACTCTCTGCATGAATTCAAATACCAAAAGCCAACTGTAGTTGCAGTAATGACTGTATCACTTATTTACCAAGCGCTCAACATCATCACAGTTTATATTCTGGCGCTATCGCTGGGCATCAACGTGCCCATCCTTTACTATTTCCTCTTTATCCCCATCGTGCTGGCGGTGGCGATGATCCCCATATCGCTAAATGGCCTCGGCATCAGGGAGGGAGCCTGGGTGCTGCTTTTCGGACAGGTTGGAGTTCCGGCCGCCAAGGCGCTTTCCATGTCAGTGCTAAGTTTTCTGGTAATAACGATAGTCAGTCTTGCCGGCGGGCTTTTCTACCTTTTTGACCGCGCTTCTGCGGCGACGCAAAGCGAGGCCAGCAATGGTTAATCCCAGAATTTTGACAATCATACCCGCTCATAACGAAGCGGACAGCCTGGCGCGGGTCATCGCCGAAGTGCGCGCCGCTGTGGCGAAAGCGGATATTGTCGTGGTAGACGACGGCTCCTGGGACGCCACCGCCGCCATCGCCCTTGCGGCCGGCGCGGAGCTGCTGCGGTTGCCTTTTAACCTGGGCATCGGCAGCGCCATGCAGACCGGGTTTAAGTTCGCCAGCCGCGAAGGCTATGATATAGCGGTTCAGGTGGATGGAGACGGCCAGCATGACGCCAGCTATATTCCGGTCTTGCTTGAGGCGGTCATGAAAGGCGATTGCGACATGGCGCTGGGATCCCGTTACCTGAATAGCGGCAGCTACGGCGGCCCGGCCGGGCGCCGCTGGGGCACCGCCCTGTTTTCCCGCATCCTGTCCCTGATGCTGGGGCAGAAGATGACGGACGCAACATCGGGATTTCGGGCCATTAACCGGCCGCTGATCGAGCAGTTCGCCCGCGACTATCCGCGCGACTACCCGGAAGTGGAGGCGCTCTTGGCCGCCCACATGGCGCGCCGCCGCATCCGCGAGGTGCCGGTGGACATGCGCCAACGCGGCGGCGGCCGCTCGTCTATCGGCAGCTTCCGGTCCGTCTATTACATGGTGAAGGTGCTGCTGGCCCTGCTGGTGACGGCGACGCGGGGAAGGGCGCCGCAGGCTGACTAGCCGCCGGCAAAAAAAGAAATGTGCGCCTGCATCCAGGTTGCCGGCGGGTGGATCGCTTATGTCTTACTACAAATATTATTTTTCATCAAAAGAGATTGAAGGCAGCGCCGGGCGAATTCAGGCCAAAAACCGGCTGGTATATAGCCTGCTCTCCCGCTGGCTGCCGCCGGGCGCCGCGGTGCTGGAGCTGGGGCCGGGCAAGGGCTGGTTTGCCCGGGTGTGCCGCGAGCGTGACCTTAGATACAAAGGCATAGAGGCAAATGAAAAACAGTGCCAGGCGCTTGAGGCCGACGGGCTTGAGGTAATCTGCGCCAGGGTGCCGCCGGTCCCGGTTAAGCCGCCCGAGGGTGGATTTGGCCTCGTTTATAGCGCCCACCTGCTTGAGCACCTGGGCGGAGCCGAGCAGGTGCATGAGCTGCTGTCAGACTGCGCCCGCCTGGCCGGGGACGGTGGCGTTGTCGCTATGCTCTTTCCCGACGCCATGGATATGGGCGCAAATTTCTGGAACTGTGACTATACCCATGTCTGGCCCACGACCGAGCGGCGGGTGGCCCAGGCGATGGCCGACGCCGGACTCGAAGTTGTGGCCAGCCACCGCCTCCGCGGCCACTACACGGGAGCCAGATGGGCGCTGGCGGCCGCCGCCGCCCGGCCGCTGGCGCTTAAAGCGGCTAACGTGCTGGCCCGCAGCCCGGAGCGGCGGGATGTCGTCTACCGCGGCTGGATGTATCTTCAGCAGGACGTGCTGCTGGTGGGGCGGCCACGCGCCGGAGCCGCAAACGACGCCGGCTAGACGCATGGCACCTGCAGCCGCAGACCCAAAGGTGGAAGTGATCGTGCCCAATTTTAATGGGCAAGAATACCTCGGTCCCTGCCTTGACTCCCTACTGAACCAGTCATACAAAAATTTCAATGTGACAGTTGTCGATAATGCCTCCAGCGATGATTCCATTGATCTTGTCATGCGCAACTATCCCCAGGTCGGCCTGATTGAAAATGACAGAAACACCGGCTTTGCCGGCGGCTGCAACGCCGGGCTGAGGCAGGGGCTGGCCGGCGGGGCGGAGTTCTTTGTGCTGGCAAACAGCGACGTCGTTGCCGAGCCTGACTGGCTGAAGGAACTAGTCGCGGCCGCCGCATCTGACGAGCGCATCGGGATTTGCCAGTCGCTTATCCTGCTCGCCGATCAGCCCGGCAGGATCAACACGGCCGGCAACGAGGCGCACTTCCTCGGTTTCGGCTACTGCGGCCACTACCGGGAAGAAGACCGCGGCCAGTTCTCACAAATCACCGATGTGCCGTTTGCCAGCGGCTCCGCCCTGCTGGTCCGGCGGCGGCTGCTGGAAGACATCGGCCTTTTTGATGAGCGCCTGTTTATGTACCAGGAAGACCTGGATTTAAGCTGGCGCGCCCGCCTGGCGGGCTGGCGGGTTGTGATGGCGCCCCGCTCCCGCATCTACCATAATTATTCTTTTGACCGCAATAAAGAAAAATATTACTACCTGGAGCGCAACAGGCTGTATGTCAGCATCAAGAATTACAGCGGCCGCTCACTGCTGGTGCTGGCGCCTGCTTTTGCCGGCGCCGAAGTGGCGATGCTTGCCTGGGCCGCCGCCGGCGGCTGGCTTGCGCAAAAGCTGAAGGGCTACTTGTACCTGGCAAGAAACGCAAGGATGCTGTTTGAGGAAAGGTGCCTGCTGCAGCGCCGCCGGCGAGTCGATGACAGCCTGGTGTCTTCTTTTTGGACGGATAAAATGGCATTCTCAGATTTGCAGGATTCCCCCTTGACTCGGGCAGCGAACCCCGTCTCCCGCTGGTACTGGAAGCTGGCGCGAAGGCTAATGTGAGCGAGAAGCAGAAAAAGCGCAAATCGTCATGAGCACAAGGCAGAAAGAAGCTCAACGATCCCCGGCGCCTGGTGGCGTGGTCTGCATTATTGTCAATTACCGTTCGCCATGGGAGATGCTCGACGGATGCCTTGCCTCAATTTTTGACAACTGTGGCAGCGCATCGGTCAGTGTCATCCTCATTGACAACCACTCCGAGGACGGCGTCGCCCTCCGGGCGAAAGGTAAATTTCCGCAGTTGACACTGATTGAGATGTCTGCCAACGAAGGCTTTGCGGCGGCTGTCAATAGGGGGGTGGCCCAAACTGATGAGGAATACGTGCTCTTGCTCAACACTGACGCCGTGCTGGCGCCGGGAGCGCTGGAGGAGATGATAAGGGTGCTGGGCGACGCCGGCGACTGCGTCGCCGGCGTCGCCCCCAAAATGATGTCCAGCGCCTATCCCGGGCTCATCGACGCCATCGGCACGGTCATGCCCCGCTGGGGAGCGCCGTTTAACCGCGGCATCGGCCAGTGCGACCTGGGGCAGTATGACCGCAGCGAGGAAGTAGCGGGCGTCTGCTTCGGGGCGGCGCTGATAAAGCGCCGCCTGTTTGAGCCTGCAGCTATTGGTCCGCTTTACGAAGGTTATTTCCTCTACTTCGAGGACGCCGACTGGTGCATGCGCGCCGCCAACCAGGGCTACAAATTCCTCACCGCCCCCCGGGCCGTTGTCATGCACGCCCATTCCGGCGTCACCCGCTATGAATCGCTTGATTTCAAGTACCGGCTGATCGAGCTAAACACGCTGAAAATGGTGACCCGGACTTTCGCCAGCGGCCGGGGCGCGGCCCGCATCGTCGCCGCCCGCAGCAGCCGGCTGGTAGCGCGCACCATTATCCGGCGCCGTTTCGTCAGGGCAAATCTTTCCACCCTGTTTGCCTACGCCGCCTCCCTGCCGCGATTGTTGGCCGAGCGCCGCCACCTGAAAGCACGCCGCCTTATATCCAACGATGAAAAAATCTTCCGCCTGGCCGCAGGTGAGCATGCCTACTTCGATACGGTCAACTACCGGCCCCAGCACTGCCTTGATTCGCTCATTTACAGCTATACCCGAGTGTGGCGTTGCAAAAAGGAGCCGGCCCTGAAACAAATCCTGGCGTCTCTTGCGGCGCTCAGGCACGGTGCCGCCGCCGGCTCACCACCGGCGCCGGACCATGATCTTGAGAAGTCTTTCAGTGACGAGCCGCCATGCGCCCAAAACTTGTTAAAAGCGGCTATCCGCGGCGAGTAGTTGCTTTAAGCAGAAAAACTGCAATCAGGCTGAACAAACGGGGTTTCTATCCGGCACAGTTTATTGTTAAAGCAAAGCAAAAACTGATTTAATAATCTGTACCCTCGGCGAGGACTTGGGGGCGCTTTTCGCATGCCAAGATCAAGGAGATACCATCGCCCATGAAATCATTTTTTAATAAACTGCTGCATTTCCCGGGAAGAAGCCTGAGGGCTGTCAAGAAAGTGCTCACGTTCCCGTCCAAATACCGGCACCAGAATCACCGCATCTGGGTTCTGGAGGAAGAAGCCCGCAACAATCAGCAGCAACTGCAGGCCCTTTCCGTCCACCTGCCGGCGGTTTTAAATTACATTTCTTCATTTTCACATGCATCGCGGGAACTTACACGAGCCAACAAGGCCCTTGAAAAATCGATTGAGGATGTTTCCGCGAATCTGGAAAAATCCCTTGAGGACGTTTCCGCGAATCTGGAAAAATCCCTTGAGGACGTTTCTGCGCAGATACAGGCGCTTTCCGACAGCATTCCAAGATTGTGGGAACGAATTGAGTTTGTTCGCCAAGAAGTTCTTTTTGAAATTAAATATGGCAGCCCCAGGACTGATAGCAAAAAACCTCTACCAAGGAAGAAAATAACCAGCCAGGAAAAGCTGCGCGCGATGGGAGAAAACATTCGCATAAATATGGGTTGTGGTCATTTACCCCTGGCAGAATATCTCAATGTGGACATGCGCGAGCTCCCCGGCGTTGATGTTGTCGCCGATGTAACTGACATGCCGTTTGACATAGAAAGCATAATT
>JAJYIM010000048.1 GCA_021790115.1 Actinomycetes bacterium
GACTACGAATCCAAAGGCCACAGGTTCGAATCCTGTCGGGCGCGCCAGTTAGATAAGGCCTGGTTTCCTTTTCCTCAGCTTTTTATTTCTAAGCAGCCTGTTTCATGAGCTCGGGGTTGGGCCGGGCGGGCATGAACTGCTCTGGTTTTAACCCCTGCACCGCCTCCAAGTACTTCTCTTTGGTCATTTCACCCTTGTTGAAAGCAAGCGTGACCTGGCACAGCTGCTTGGCTGCTTGGATCTGTTCGCGGCTTGTCAACCTGATGGTCCACCCGCATGTGTTGCATTTTAAAAAATACTTTGAATAGAAGGGGATTGGATATATGAGCACTACAAACCACTTTCTGATGCGGATCAAGTTCATGTAGACATCGTTTTTACAATTCAGGCAGTTAAAAGGCATTGCCGGCCCGAATTTTTTTAAAGTTCGCCTGATAAACATTTTTTCCCTCCCGGCTAAAAAGAATATTATGAATATATTATCGTCAGTTGGTGCGGGCAATTTAGCCATGGTCGTTCATGGCAGCAGGCTTCGGGATGCTCCCAGACAAGAGAAAAAAATAACGCATTGAAGGATAACCAGCTCCGTCTGGGTGGGAAAACAATGGCAATAGACTTGCCTTTTGAGGTAGATTCTAAATACGTTTGGCAAAACTGTTAAAATTTATCAATGGACAGGATGAACAGCGGTAAGGATGATTTATTTTTCATGCAACTGGCCTTGGAAGAAGCCCGGCTGGCCGGCAGCTGCGGCGAAGCCCCGGTTGGGGCGGTGATTGTCAGAGGGGGAGAAGTAATCGCTGCAGCGGGCAACCGGCGCGAAATTAACAAAGACCCCACGGCGCATGCCGAGATAATTACCATCCGCCGGGCGTCAGCCGCTGTGGGAGGCTGGCGGCTTCACGGTTGCTCTCTTTACGTGACTATTGAGCCATGTCCGATGTGTGCCGGGGCAATCTATCAGGCCCGCATCGAGCATCTGGTTTATGGCGCGGCTGACGAAAAAGCAGGCGCAGCCGGCTCCCTGATGGATATTGTCAGGGACAGCCGTCTCAACCATCAGGTTAGGGTTACAAGCGGCGTACTCGCGAGTGAATCGGCCTCTCTGCTAAAAGAATTCTTTTTTTGCCGGCGCTAATCAGGCCGCCTGGCTGTTTGAACTTTTCCGGCAGGCTTCTCTCAGTTAAACTAGTAATCTAAGTGATCCTGGAGTTTGGCTGACAGGGCTTATTTTTTGTTTATCCAATTTCCAAAATCCAACATCCAAAATCTGCTTGGAGAGGTGGCAGAGCTGGTTGAATGCGACGGTCTCGAAAACCGTTGTGCCTCTTTGCGGGGCACCGAGGGTTCGAATCCCTCCCTCTCCGCCAAAACCCGGATATTGGACATTTGATTTTGGATTTCTTGATGGAGGAGGTCTAGATGGACGTTTTACAAGCGCTAAATTCGCGTCATACGGTGCGCGCTTTTTTATCAGAATTTATTGATGCTGAGGTCATGCTTGATATCATGGAAGCAGCCTCGCGGGCGCCTTCCTGGGCCAATACGCAGCCCTGGGAGATCTACGTGGCTGCCGGCGAGCCGCTTGAGCGGCTGCGGAGCGAATGTGTGGAAGCCCTTCGCAACGGTGAGCCTCCCGGGCAAGACATGCCGCGGCCTGACAAGTGGCCGCCAGAGCTGGAGCAGAGATTGCACGACCTCGGTCGGCTGCGCTTCCAGGCGTTGGGCATCGAGCGCGGCGACGACGGGGCCCGGCAGGCGCAGGCCGAAATGGGCATTGCGTTTTTTGGCGCGCCGGTGGTGGCGTTCCTGTGCATGGACAGATCGTTGACATCATGGTCAGTTTTTGATCTGGGCATGCTCTCCCAGAGCATCATGCTGGCGGCAGCAGAGAAAGGATTGGGGTCGGCCGTCGCTTTTGCGTTTGTTGCTTATCCACAGTTGATCCGTGCTGCGCTTGACGTCCCGGACAATCTGACTGTGGTCATCGGAATCGCTGTCGGAAAAGAAGACGCCGGCCACGTTCAAAACAGTTACAGAAGCCCGCGCCGGCCCGTGGCGGAAGCTGTCAGGATGGCCGGCTTTGAGCCCGAATAAGAACAGTCATAAAACGGCCGGCCTTCTTCACTACTTTTTGCTATTATCTCAGGGCGGTTTATGGACAGGGATCTGATTGGGTTTTGGATTTTATCCAGCATCCAGAATCCAGCATCCAGCAACCGCTCTACGGAGAGGTGTCCGAGCTGGCCGAAGGAGCACGACTGGAAATCGTGTAGGCGGGGTTGACTCGTCTCGAGGGTTCGAATCCCTCCCTCTCCGCCAAACAATTGCGGATGCGGATTGCGGATTTTAATGTTTTGCCAGCGTCTAGGATCCAGAGTCCAGCGTCCGCTTAATCTGCGCCCGTAGCTCAGCCGGATAGAGCGTCGGCCTCCGGAGCCGAAGGCCACAGGTTCGAATCCTGTCGGGCGCGCCAAAAGGCGGATATTGGACTTTGGATATTGGACATTGGAGATTTGCATCAAGGGTTGGCGATATGACTGAACGGCCCATCTGGGCGCCATGGAGAATAGATTATATCCTGGGTGAGAAAGAAGAGAACTGCCTCTTCTGCCGCGTCATCGAGGAGAGCGACGATCGCGGAAACCTGGTGCTTTTCCGGGGCAGGCTGGCGTATGTGATCATGAATCTTTATCCCTACAACCCCGGCCATCTGATGGTAGCGCCCTACCGGCACATCTCACAACTGGAAGAGACAGAAGACGAGGCCGCCTTTGAAATCATGGTTTTAACCAGGAAATGCTGCGCTGTCCTGAAAGAGAAAATGTCGGCACAGGCGCTGAACGTGGGGCTTAACCTGGGAGAAGTTGCCGGCTCCAGCATTAAGGAGCACCTTCACATGCACATCGTGCCCCGCTGGATGGGGGACAATAATTTCATGCCGGTGCTGGCTGAGACGCGCGTAATGCCCCAAGCTCTGGCACAAACCTACGATTTATTAAAGCCCGCCTTTTGAAAGTCAAATATTAGTGGGTCGGCTGGGGCGGCAACGGCTTTCCCGCCAGCAGGTTGTTCAGCCTTTGCTCAAGGTCGTTCTTCTGCAGGAGCTCATCGGTAGTCGCTACCTGGTTGCCCTTGGCGTCGTAGTAAATCATTGCTGGAATATGCGTAAAACCATGCTTTTGAAACTCGCAGCTGCCGGATGGTTGATCGATGCTGAACCTGACGATGTCTACCCTGCCCTGGTATTCCTGCTGTAGCTCATCAACGATGGGCTTTTCCTTCTGGCAGTATGGTCAGGTGTCGCGGTAAAACTCAACCAGCATTGGCCTGCCGTTTGTGTGAGGAATGATGGAGGCCGCCGCAGCGCACTCCGGCGCAACGGCGACTGTGGCGGCCGAGCTGGTGGTTGGAGTGCTGCTGCCGCATCCCGCTGCCACTGTTGATAGCAACAGCAGGGACAACAGCGTGAACAATGCGAAAAGTGCCTTCGACAGTTTCATCGAAAAGTATTCTAGCCTATGTGACCCGCAAAGGGAAGCAAGCTCTGGCTCGCGCGTGTTTGTCTTTTCGCTCTACTGCGCACCTTGACTACTTGAAGCCTAGGGAGACGCCGGCGCTGCGGGCGTTGTAGCAGCCGGGGTTGCCGGTTGCGGTGTGAATGCCTGTGTTGCGGCTGCCGTGCCGGTGTTGTGCGGCGCCGTATGGGCCCGGGGTGAGAACCCGGCAGCAAACTCAACGTCGCTTGAGTTTTTAAATTGCT
Source organism: Actinomycetes bacterium (assembly GCA_021790115.1). Classification (GTDB taxonomy): domain Bacteria; phylum Actinomycetota; class Thermoleophilia; order BMS3ABIN01; family BMS3ABIN01; genus JACWAD01. Next base: position 3,764 of record JAJYIM010000048.1, read on the forward strand.
GGGTGACATCCTGGTAGTGCTTGCTCATTTTCTGAGTTTGAAGCATCTGTTTAAGCTGATCCTTGACCTGGTCATAGGTTCGGTTAGAAGCCGGCTGGATAAGATCGACCTTGATGATGTACCAGCCCAATGTGGACTTGATTGGTCCTGAAACCTGGTTCCTTTGCATGGAGAACGCCGCCTGCCCGATCTCGGCGGGAAGAGCGGTTTGAGTCACCAACCCCACCAGGCCGCCTTTGCTTTTTGTGCTGCTGTCGATGGAAACCTGCGCGGCCAGGGTGGCGAAGTCTGTGCCGTTGGCCAGACGGGTTTCAACCTGCTGGGCGGTCGCTTGGTCGGCGACAACGATTTGCCGCACCTGCCTCTTCTCCGGATAGACGTAGCTGTTCTTGTTCTTATTGTAGACAGCCTGGACTTCAGCATCCGTCACCGGAACTTCCGCCCCGATGGAGGCAATCAGTTTTTTGTGCAGGAGCTCCCGGGTTAAATCATCCCGCAGATCCTGAATGCTAACGCCGCGCTTGGCAAAGTCCTGCTGCATTTTATTGGCGTCGCCATAATACTGATCGTCGACAACCTGCTTGACCAACGGGTCTACCTCCTGGGGCGCAACCGTGATGCCCCGCTTTTGGCAGAGCTGTTTCTCCAGCTCTTCACTTACAAGCTGTTCGGTGACGTCGCGTTGCAGCTGGTTATAATCGCTGCCCTGAGTGCTTGATGGAACATTCTGCGGCTCGAGCCCCTTGATGACGCGGATGCGGTTTGCAACCGCATCTTTTGTGATGACCACGCCGTTCACGGATGCGGCGGCGTTGCCGGGCAGACTTGAGCAGCCGGCGAACAAAAGGACAGTTATCACTACAGCAGCTCCCGCGCCCGTGAATAACAGCAGTTTCTTGATCATTCAAATCCCTTCACTTAAATTGAGGCCTGTAAAAAATTATAGCCGAACCATGCCCTTCATAGCCAGTTTGCTGACTATGGTATAATGCCGTCTAGCTCCAGGTTGCAAAAGAGACGTTTGCCCGGGCTGGATGAAAAAGGGTATTAGCCGGGGCACGAAGCGGGTTTTGCCGCATTTTGCCGAATGGGAGTCAATTAATTTGAATCCTTTTTAAACCGGCAGGCATCTTAATAAAGTCAAACTGGGAGGAAAAGAAAAATGGGAGACACTATCGATCTCAAAGCTGATTCCGTTCTGGACGTGAAAGGATTGTGCTGTCCGATGCCGGTAGTCAAGGCAAAAAAAGCGATAGGCACAATCGAGGTTGGCCAGGTGCTGGAGATTATCGGCACTGACGCCGGCTCCAAGGGCGATATGCCGGCCTGGGCAAAGAGGGCCGGGCATGAATTCCTTGGCATGACCGAGGAAGAAGGCAGCGAAGTGTTTCATTTCTTTGTCAAGAGAGGAAAGTGAATTAAATGGCAGATAGTTTAGCTATAATCGCCACGAAGGGCACGCTGGATATGGCGTATCCGCCCTTAATCCTGGCGAGTACGGCCGTTTCCATGGATATGGAGGCAGCCATCTTCTTCACGTTGTATGGAATCAACATACTCGACAAGAAGAAGTTTGCCAACCTGAAGGTTGCGCCCCTTGCGAACCCGGCCATGCCCATGCCGGTCCCCAACATAGTGGGAGCGATACCGGGCATGACCGCTATGGCAACCAAAATGATGAAGGACATGATCAAAAAAATAAGCTGGCCAACTGTTCCCGAACTTCTTGAGATCTGCCATGAAGGCGGCGTGAAACTGTGGCCTTGTCAACCGACAATGGACATGATGGGCATCCGGCCAGAGGATCTCATCCCTGAAGCTGAACCCGCTATTGGCGCAGCCGCTTACCTGGAGTATGCCTCCCAGGCTAGCGTCACGTTAGCCTTTTAAGCAAGCCCTGACGCAAGTCGCAATCAGCAATCTGGGGGCGGGGTTGATCTTCTCCCGCCCCCTTCCTGTTCGTTTGGCTGTGCAGCGCCCGCGCAGCTCTAAGAGCCTCTAAGCCTCTATCTAAATGCATGCGGAGTCTCCAACCTTCAGGGCGCACTGGTCGCCGCACATGCTGCAGCCATCGTTTTCGGCGCCGGGCCTGAGCTCGCGGACGGCGCGGGCTCCGTCCGGATCCAGTGCCAGCGCAAACTGCGCTTCCCAATCCAGGCGGCGGCGCGCCTCTCCCATCTGCAAGTCTTTTTGCCGCCGGCCCAGTTTGATCATATCGCCAACATGTGCTGCGATGCGGGCGGCCATTACCCCCTGGCGCACATCGTCGGGATATGGCAACCCCAGGTGCTCAGCAGGGGTGACGTAGCAGATGAAATCCGTTCCATAAGCGGCCGCCCAGGCGGAGCCAATGGCGGCGGTGATGTGGTCGTAGCCCGGGGCGATGTCAGTGGTGATGGGGCCAAGCATATAGAACGGTTTGCCGCCGCTGAGCCGTTTCTCCAAAATGACGTTGGCTTCTATCTCGTCAATGGGGATATGCCCCGGCCCCTCGAGCATCGTTTGCACGCCGGCTTCTCTGGCCCGGTCGGCCAGCTGCGCGTTTACGATCAACTCCTGAATCTGGGCCTTGTCGGTGGCGTCGGCAGTGGCGCCGGCCCGCATGCCGTTGCCCAGGCTGAGGACCACGTCATATTCATGTAATATGTCAACAAGGCGGTCGAACTGTTCAAACAGCGGATTCTCACGACCATGATGCGACATCCAGGCGGACATAAAGGCGCCGCCGCGGCTCACCAGGCCGCCGCTGCGGCCTCCTTGGGAGCGGAGGGCTTCCAGTGTTATCCTGTTGACGCCACAATGGATGGCCATGAAGCCAATGCCATCGGCAGCCTGTCTTTCGATTATTTCAAAAAGCAGATCGGCCGTCATTTCCAGGTTGGAGCCGAATCGGGCGGCAGAATCCGTGCTGGCCTGATAGAGGGGCACATTGCCCACCGGCAGCGAGACAGCGCCCAGCACGCGGCGGCGAATGTCATCCAGGTCGCCGGCAGTGCTAAGCTCCATCAGTGTATCGGCCCCGGTTGCCTGGGCAACGGACGCTTTTTCCAGCTCGAGCTCGAGGTCAGCCAAGTCTGACGACGTGCCGATGCTGGCGTTGACCTTTGTCCTTAATCCCCGGCCAATACCGGTTGCATATTCAGGACGGCCGTAGCCGGAAACGATGACAATGGTTCCGTCCTCGACTCCCTGTCTGATTGTCTCAGGCTGAAGACTTTCACGAGCCGCCACCGCTTCCATCTCGGGCGTTATTTTGCCGGCCTTGGCCTTTTTCAGTAACGTTGTCATTCTTCCTCCTCTGTTGGGCCGCTCCCGAAATAGAAGAACCTCACCGCCGGTGAGGGTAAAGGACAGACCCAAGGCCGGGCCTCTTTTGTCCACGAAGAGCGGCTGCTTAAAAAAATGCCGGGCAGGTCTTCTGGCTTTCCGGGTTAGAACTCTGCTCCCAGGCCTTCCCGGGCATGCGCCCAGTGGCCGTGGGAGGACAATTTCCCGGTTACAGCGGCGGGCCCGCGCCGGAATTGCACCGGCTTCCCTATTCTCCAAATCGAGGCACCCGGCCCTTTTCTGTTTCCATTGGCTAAGATATCAGCCGGACCGGCGTTGGTCAAATCAAGGTCACGTTCGATGGCCGCATTGACATGATATCAGGGCTGGTGTAAATTCAGGCAGTCTGTGGCCGGCCGCGCTGGTTAATGAAAGCCCACGGCCAAAATATATGTAATAAATGAAAAAGGGGAAGGAGGTGTTCTTGCCGGCAGAAGGCAAGTCGATTCTCATTATTCAGAGCAGCGGCTTAAGGGAACCCAGCCGCACATATGCTCCGCTTTACTTGGCTGTCAGCGCTGCGGCTATGGATATGAAAGCCAGCGTCTGGTTTATGATGGAAGGGGTGACGCTGCTGAAAAAGGGGGCTGCGGAAAACGTCGAGCTGGTGTCCGGTAGCGGCGTGACTTTAAAAACATGGCTGGACCGGGCCTTGAAAGCAGAGGTGAAGTTCTTCGTCTGCGCCCAGGCGATGGAGTCGGAGAACCTTTCCCTGGAAGAGATTATCGATGGTTGCGAACTGCGCGGGGCGGCCAGCTTAATCGATATGATTATGTCAATTGATAAGGTTCTGTATTTCTAGCGGCAATTCGAAGCGCCTGCAGCTTTGCCGCCGGTTGCTGACGGTATATGTTGACTTAAAGTCTGATAATTACAATGCAAGTTTGACAACAACCCGGTGCGGCAATAAAATTATTCAGGTGAGATTGTTTTTATTTACTGGCTTTGCCAGATGTTTTTGATGAAGGAACTGAACTAGGGGGGGGGATCCTGGTGGAGATCGAGGGCTGCAACTTTCCACTTGACGGCATCCGTTATGATGTTGATGACCAGATGTGGGTCCGCTTCGATGATGACGGCAATGTCACTTCCGGCCTGACAGACGTTGGCCAGCATATCGCCGGCAAGCTGCTTTTCCTGCGGCCGAGGAAGGCGGGAGAAGACGTAAAAAGGGGGAAACGGGCGGCCATCATTGAGAGCGGCAAATACGTTGGCCCCATTAATGCCCCCCTGTCCGGCAAGATCATTGAAGTTAACGAGTCAGTGCTTGCCAACGTCCAACTGGTTAATGAAGATCCTTACGGAAGCGGCTGGATTTTCCGCATCAAACCTTCAAACCTGGACGCGGAGAAGGAAGATCTGAAAGAGGGAGAAGAGGCTGTGGCCGCCCTCAAGGCAAAGATGGAGATGGAATCATGGGACTGCCGTTAGGCGTGAGGCAAATTCATTGACTACGCCTTGCGCAGTGGCGCGTAGCCGACCATCAGCTTGCGCTCCCGGCCATCTTGCGTAAACTTCACTGCCACGGTGCCGCCCGGCTCCACCCCGGTGATGATGCCTTTGCCAAAGGCTGCGTGAATGACGCTGTCTCCAACGTGGAAGAACCCTGCCGGCTCCCGGCCGCCAGAGACACCGGCGCGCCCGGCGTCCGCTCTTGCCGTTTTTGCCATGCCGACTGCCCGGGCCAGTTGGACCAGTTCTTCGGGGAGCTCCGCGATAAAGCGGGAAGCCATGTTATAGCTGCGGGCGCCGTAAAGGTTGCGGGCGACGGCATACGAGAAGTACAGCCGCTGCATCGCCCGCGTCATGCCCACATAACAAAGGCGGCGCTCCTCTTCCAGATTCTGCTCCTCCAGGGAACGCGAGTGGGGGAACACGCCTTCTTCGGCGCCGATAATAAAAACAGCGGGAAACTCCAGGCCCTTGGCGTTGTGTAGCGTCATCAGCGTGACGGCATCGCTTCCCTCAACAAGTTTGTCAATATCGGTGTAAAGTGATATTTCCTGCAGAAACTGACTCAGGGATCCGTCCGCTGCGCGGCGGTCATATTCCTCGGCAACTCCCACAAGCTCCATCAGGTTCTCAATGCGGCCCTCCGCTTCGATGGTGCGCTCGGCCCGCAGCGCTTCAATGTAGCCACTGGACGCCAGCAGCTCCTCCAGGGTCTCAGCTACGGGTGCCCGGGCTGCCGTTTGCGCCAGGTTGTCCATTTGCCTGCTAAAGGCGGTAAGCGTCGCCACCGCCGCCGGTCTTAGGTCGGCAATCTCTTCCGCCCGGGCCGCCGCCGCCAGCGGCGTGACGCCTTCGGCTTCGGCAAAGCGGCTAAGAGCCGCCAGGGTGGCGTTGCCGATTCCTCTCTTGGGGGTGTTGACAATCCGGGAGAAGCTGATCGAGTCGGCCGGGTTTTCCAAAAGCAGCAGATAAGCAAGCGCATCCTTGATCTCAGCCCGCTCATAGAACTTGGTGCCGCCGACAACGCGGTAAGGTATACCGTAACGGACAAAGATATCCTCCAGAACCCGCGACTGCGCGTTTACCCGGTAAAACACGGCGATTTCGCCGTAAGGACGGCCTTCTTCATGCTGCAGCCTGGAAATCTCACCGGCGACGAAACGCGCCTCTGCGTGCTCATCTTCCAGCTCTGCGATCTGGACCGGTTCCCCTGTGCCAATGGCCGTCCACAACTCTTTGGCCTTGCGGTCGCGGTTGTTGGCGATGATTTGGTTGGCGGCGCTGAGAATCGTTTGTGTAGAGCGGTAATTCTGCTCCAGCTTGATCACCGTCGCCTCGGGATAATCCGTTTCGAAGTCAAGGATATTTCTGACATCGGCCCCCCGCCATGAATAAATGCTTTGATCGTCGTCGCCAACCACGCAGACATTGCGGTGCCGCCGGCCGAGGAGGTTCACGAGACAGTACTGGGCATGGTTGGTGTCCTGGTACTCATCAATGAGGATATGCCTGAAGGCGTCCTGATAGTGCTCCAGCCGGTCAGGAAAGTGTTGAAAAACATCGACGGCATGCAGCAGCAGGTCATCGAAATCCATGGCGTTGTTGGCAAAAAGCTTCTGTTGATAAAGCTGGAACGTTTTGGCGACCGTGTCATCGAAAAAACTCTCCACCATTTCCGCAAAAGCGGCGGCGTTTATCAGCTTGTTTTTTGCCGAGGAGATAACGGCATGCACGCCCCGGGGCGGAAAGCGCTTGATATCAAAGCCAAGCTCCAGCAGGCAGCGCTTGATCAGTCGCACCTGGTCGGCGGAGTCAAAGATAGTGAAGTTTTGCCGGTAGCCCAGCTGTGGCGCCTCCTTGCGCAGCATGCGGGCACAGGCAGCATGGAAGGTGCTGATCCACATGGTGTGGGCGATGGGTCCAATTAGGGCCCCGGTGCGCTCCTTCATTTCATTGGCGGCTTTGTTGGTAAACGTAATGGCGAGGATCTCCTGCGGCTGCACCCCGTGGGCGGCAATCAGGAAAGCCACCCTGTGAGTAAGCACGCGCGTCTTGCCGCTGCCGGCGCCGGCAAGCACCAGCAAGGGCCCGCCGGCGCACTCCACTGCGCGGCGCTGGGGCTCGTTTAAGTCCCGGAGGAGGGCCCCGATCTCAGCTTTATTGTGGATGATGGCCATATATTTTTGTTTGCGGTTTCCTGTTGTTTCTCAGAGTCAGACTTGACTTCAAAAGAAACCGGTGACCTAAAACCGGTTTAAAGCGCTGCTCCCTTTAGCAGATAACCCACCAGCACGCAAAGCAGCCCCGCCAAAACCATTTTGATTCCTGAAAAAGCTATGTTTTCCCGGGAGATAACGCCAAGAAAAATGCCCAGGCCAAACAGCTCGGCGAAAGCCAGAATAAAGGCGGCAAGAAAGGCTTTGTCAATACTGATGTGGCCGCCCAGAAAAAAAGGAGATACGGCAATTATTGAAGCGGCAAAGGGGGAGAGGCCGTCCACCAGAGACACCACTATGGTGGCGTAAACGGAGGCGTGGCCAATCTCTGTGTCCTTGAGGCTGCTGAGCGTCGACCCCTCCAGCTCCGCCAGCGCCCGCCGGCGCTCGGCGCGCTCGATCATG
>JAJYIM010000049.1 GCA_021790115.1 Actinomycetes bacterium
CGGCCCGGTGGAAGTAACTGCTTCAGGCAACGTAATGGCCTCCCAGCGGGTCACCTGGAACGGCTACTTTAATGAGGTGCTGGGGACGGTGGTTAAGTAGGGTACAGACAGGCGGGGGTATGAAAAAAAGGGGCGCAAAATACGGGACGCAATACTCGCCCTGCTTCGCTGCCCTGCCTGTTGACTCCCGCCCGCGGTTTCCGATAAACTATGACTTGGTGCCAGGCACCTGTTGCTGGCACGCAGCAACCCTTTAATCATGCCCCGAGAGGCTGACAAGGGAGAGAAAATAAATATATTTGCCTACATCTCTTCGAGCCGCCGGTGTGTGTCCGCTAGGACCCGAGCGTGAGCGGCGTTTTTTTAAGGACAGTTGTCTCTGCCGACCAGCTCGGGCGCACTGTCATCCGCATCGCCCACGAAATCCTGGAAAAAGACCAGTCCGGTGACGAGCTGGCCCTTGTCGGCATTCACACGCGGGGCGCTTTTCTCGCCGGCCGCCTGGCGGACTTGCTGGAGCAGTTTTCGGGCAGGGAAGTTCCGGTAGGCGAACTTGACATTTCTCTTTACCGTGATGATGTGGCGGCGCGTGGCAGCCTCACGATCAGGCCAAAGCTGCCGCATCCGGAAGTGCGGGGCACAAACCTTCCCTTTGGCGTCGACGAAAAAACAATAGTCCTGGTCGACGACGTCCTCTTTACCGGGCGCACCATCCGCGCCGCCGTTGACGCCTTGTTTGATTACGGCCGGCCCGCCCGGATCCAGCTGGCGGTGCTGGTTGACCGCGGCCACCGGGAGCTGCCCATCAGGCCCGATTACGTGGGCAAAAACCTGCCGACGGCGGTGGGCGAGCGCATCAACGTATTATTGCAGGAGGTTGACGGCGTGGACGAGATCGTTCTGGAAGGGGCGGCGGAGTGAACAGGCACCTGCTTTCCATCAATGATATTTCCCGGGAGGAGATCGAGTCAGTGCTGGCGACAGCGCGCAAGGACTTCCTCGGGCTCCCCCAAAGGAACATTAAAAAGGTTCCCACTCTCAGGGGCCGCACTATTATCGACCTGTTTTACGAGAATAGCACCCGCACCAGCACCTCGTTTGAGCTGGCGGGCAAACGGCTCTCGGCGGATGTGATCAACGTAAAATCGGGCTCAAGCGCCGCGGGGAAAGGCGAGTCGCTCAAGGATACGGTGTTGACCTTAAGCGCGTACCGGCCGGACATTATCGTCGTCAGGCACCCGCACGTGGGCGCACCTGCCTTTATTTCGCGTTTTACCGAGGCGCATGTAATCAACGCCGGCGACGGCAAGGGAGAGCATCCTACCCAGTGCCTGCTTGACATTTTCTCATTAATGCAGGTATACCGCAGCCTCAAGGGGCTCAAGGTGGCTATTGTCGGCGACATCTTCCACAGCCGGGTGGCGCGCTCGAACCTGCTTGGTTTTCAGAAAATGGGAATGAAAGTGACGCTGATTGCGCCGCCGGCCTTATTGCCGCGCGGAGTCGAAGCACTGGGGGCTGAAGTTTCCCACAGCCTGGACGACCTTGCCGGCGCCGACGTAATTTACCTGCTTAGGTTGCAAACAGAACGCCATCAAGACGCCAACTTCATGCCATCGCTGCGTGAATATATTGACCGCTATTGCGTCGGGCGCAGGCATGTGCGCCGAGGCCAGCGCGTGCTGCACCCCGGTCCGATCAATCGCGGCGTCGAGATTGAAAGCGAGCTTGTCGACTCGGACGGGAACATGATCCTCCAGCAGGTCGAGGCGGGCCTGGCGGTGCGGATGGCGGTCCTGTACCGGATTATTGTGGATAACGCCGTGCCCGCGGCGCCGGCGGAATTAAAGGAGGGCGGCCGGAAAATCAAAGCCGCACGGCGAACTTTGAACCGCGAATTACAAAAGACGTCTTGACATAAAGTGTATAAGCAATAGTGTCAACTCGGAACTCAAAATGATTGCTGCCATCGCAAAAAAAGGAACTAAGGCGACCCTGCTTATCCGCGACGCCCGCCTCTTCGACCCGGCCCGGGGGCTGGACCGGCGCGGCGACGTGCTGATTGAAAAAGGCCGCATCAGCTCCCTGGCGCCGGCAGGCAAAGACAAGGCCGCCGGCCAGCTGGTCGAGGCGGGCGGCGGGCTGCTGTTGCCCGGCTTTGTTGACTTGCATACCCATCTCAGGACTCCCGGCCGTGAGGATGAGGAGGATATCGCCAGCGGCACTGCGGCGGCGGCGGCTGGTGGCTATGTCAGCATCTGCGCTATGCCCAACACGGATCCGGTTGTTGACAATGCTTCCATATTGTCATCTTTGATAGAGACGGCCGAGACTGAAGCCCACGTCAAAGTGGCGTTTCTGGGAGCCATCAGCCGGGGGCAGGCCGGCATCCATTTGAGTGACATGTGGGACATGGCGGCGGCGGGAGCTGTGGCTTTCTCTGATGACGGCCGCCCCGTTGCCGACGGCGGGCTCCTGCGCAGCGCTTTTCAGGCGGCGGCGCTGGTGGGCCTGCCCTTGAGCCTGCACTGCGAGGATGTTGATCTTGCCGGCCGGGGAGTGATGAATGAGGGTGAGGCCTCGGCCCGCCTCGGTCTGGCGGGGATTCCGGCGGCGGCGGAAACGGCGGCGCTGGGCCGGGACCTGGAGATAGCGGCGTATGAGGGCGGTCGCGTGCATATCGCCCACGTAAGCTGCAGCCGCTCGCTGGAGCTGATCGCGGCCGCGCGCCGGGCCGGAGTCCAGGCAACCTGCGAGGTGACGCCGCATCACCTGCTGCTGACCGAAAATGATGTGGCCACAGGCCTTGATGCTAATTTTAAGATGAATCCGCCCCTGCGCACGGAGGAAGACAGGCGCGCCCTGGTGGCGGCGCTGGCCGGCGGCGCCATCGACTGCATTGCCAGCGATCACGCTCCCCATGCCGGCCAGGAAAAAGAAGCGCCGTTTGAAGAGGCGCCCTTCGGCGTGGTGGGGCTGGAAACAGCATTTCCCGTGCTCTACACTGGCCTGGTCGAGACCGGCGCGGCGCCGCTGGAAAAACTCGTGCTGGCAATGTCGACGTCGCCGGCCCGGGTCTTCGGGCTGCCGGCGCCGGCAATTGCCGAGGGCGAGGAAGCCAACCTCTGCCTCGTTGATGTCAATGAAGAGTTTGAAATTGACCCGGATGGCTTCCGCGGCAAGTCCCGCAACACCCCGTTCACCGGCCGCCGGGTCAAGGGGCGGGTGCTGTTGACAATCGCGGGGGGCAGAGTCGCATACAACAAGGAGGGTTTTTAATTTCCAGAGAAGCCCTGAATTTTTAATAACCCGCAACCCGAAACCCGCGACCCAAAACTGATATCGAGGACTGTCTTGGCAAAAAAGCTAACTTGTGAATTACCGGCCGGAGTGATACTGGAGGACGGCACGATATACAACGGCCATGGTTTCGGCTCTCCCGGGGCCGTCTTCGGGGAGATTGTCTTTAACACGGCTATGACTGGTTATCAAGAAGTGCTGACCGATCCTTCTTATCATGGTCAAATGGTTACTTTTACATATCCCTTGATCGGCAATTATGGCGTCAGCGCCGGCGCCGGCGAGTCGGAGCAGGTTCACTCACGCGCCCTGGTCGTGCGTGAGGGCCATAACTCGGGCAGCAACTGCTCGGCTGAAAAAGGGTTGGCCCAGTGGCTTTGGGAGGAGGGCGTCACGGCCGTGAGCGGCATTGACACCCGGGCCCTGACCCGCCGTATCCGCAGCCGGGGGGCAATGCGGGCCGTGGTTTACTGGGGGGAGTTCACGGAAGCAGAAATCAAGGCGAGGTTGCAGGGCACTCCCGCGATGGCCGGCGCGGACCTGGCCGCCAAAGTGACTTGCGCCGAGCCTTACGAGCTTCAGTTCCTGAAAGGCAAATGGCGGGTGGTGGCCGTTGACTACGGCATCAAGCGCTCCATCCTCAAGCGCCTGGGCGCGTCCGGCTGTAACGTGACCGTGGTGCCTGCCGCCGCAACCGCCACGGAGATCCTGGCGCTGGAGCCGGACGGGGTTTTCCTTTCCAATGGCCCCGGCGACCCGGCGCCGCTTGTTTACGCCGCAGAAACCGTCAGGGACATTCTTGGCAAGGTGCCGGTTTTTGGCATCTGCCTCGGCCACCAGATCTTAAGCCAGGCTTTGGGCCTGGAGACATTCAAGCTCAAGTTTGGGCACCGGGGCGCCAACCACCCGGTGAAAAACCTGGACTCGGGCCGTGTGGAGATTACGTCGCAGAACCATGGTTTTGCGGTGAAATTGCCGGCGGCGCTTGGCGCCCACCTGGAGCCGGCCGGCAGCGGCAGCGTTTTTTTTCAGGCGCCGCCGGCGGCTGAACTGGTTTTGGAAACCGGCGCTGGTGCGGCGGCGGTCAGCCATCTTAACCTTTATGACGGCACTGTTGAGGGGATCCGCTGCCTGGACGTGCCGGCTTTCTCGGTGCAGTACCACCCGGAAGCCAGCCCCGGGCCGCACGATGCCCGTTACCTATTTGATGACTTCGTCCGCCTGATGAAAACCGCGGCAGACGCCTGAAATGCCACGCCGCGACGACATTAACAAGATCATGCTGATCGGCTCCGGGCCGATCATCATCGGCCAGGCCTGCGAGTTCGACTATTCCGGCACCCAGGCCTGCCAGGTGTTGCTGGAGGAAGGCTACGAGGTTATCCTGGTCAATTCCAACCCGGCCACCATCATGACTGACCCGGATTTCGCCACGCGCACCTACATTGAGCCTCTGGACCTGCCCACGCTTGCCGCCATTATTGAGAAAGAGCGGCCGGATGCGCTGCTGCCGACGCTAGGCGGCCAGACAGCCCTGAATCTGGCCATGGACCTGCACCGGGCCGGGGCGCTGGAACAGAATGGCGTGCAGCTGATTGGCGCCGATGCTGCTGCTATCCGCCGCGCTGAAGAGCGGGACCAGTTCCGGGCCGCCATGGAGCGCATTGGCCTGCGCGTGCCGCGCAGCGACCTGGCCAAGTCGGTCAAGGAAGCCTGCCAGAAGCTAAAACACCTGACGCTGCCGATCATCGTGCGGCCCAGCTTTACCCTCGGGGGCCACGGCGGCGGCGTCGCCGGCGACCTCGATTCTTTCTGCCGCGCCGTGGAGGAAGGCGTCAGCGCCAGCCCTATTGGCCAGGTGCTGCTGGAAGAGTCGGTGATGGGCTGGCAGGAGTTTGAGCTGGAAGTGATGCGCGACCGGGCAGACAACGTGGTCATTGTCTGCTCTATCGAAAACGTTGATCCAATGGGGATCCATACAGGTGACAGCGTCACCGTGGCGCCGGCGCAGACTCTCACCGATGTCCAGTACCAGCGTCTGCGCGACGCCTCCCTGGCGATCATCCGCGAAATCGGCGTCGAGACAGGTGGATCAAATATCCAGTTCGCAGTCAACCCTGAGAATGAGGAGATCGTCGTCATCGAGATGAACCCGCGGGTGTCGCGCAGCTCCGCCCTGGCCTCCAAGGCGACCGGCTTCCCCATCGCCAAGATCGCCGCCCGGCTGGCTGTCGGCTACACTCTTGATGAGATTCCCAACGACATCACCAGGATGACGCCGGCCTGCTTTGAGCCTGCCATTGATTACGTGGTCGTAAAAACGCCGCGCTGGGCGTTTGAGAAGTTTCCCCAGGCCGACGCTACTTTGACAACACACATGAAGAGTGTTGGTGAGAACATGGCCGTGGGCCGCACTTTCAAGGAGGCATTTTTAAAATCAATGCGCTCCCGGGAGCTGGATGCACATACTGATGCCGGCAGCACGGAAGAGATGCTGGCCGCCATCGCCTCGCCCTGCGCGGAGCGCTATGACCTGATTCTGGAGCTGCTGAGGCGTGGCGCTGCTCCCCGGCAGATCGAAGCGGCAACCGGCATCAATGCCTGGTTTGTCGAGGAACTGGCGGAGATAGCCAGGCGGGAAAGCATTCTTGCCGGCCGGCCCTTAAGCGCGCTTTCGCCGGAGGATCTGCGCCGGGCCAAGCAGACCGGGTTTTCCGACGCGCAGATTGCCGGGCTGACCGGTTCCACGGAAGCAGAAGTGCGCGCCGCCCGCCGCCGGGCGGCCGTGCTGCCGGTTTACAAGGCGGTTGACACCTGCGCGGCGGAGTTTGAGGCGCAGACGCCATACTATTATTCCTGCTGGGAAGATGAAAACGAGGCGCTCTGCTCCGGGAGCGAGAAAGTGATTATCCTGGGCAGCGGCCCCAACCGTATTGGCCAGGGCATCGAGTTTGACTACTGCTGCGTGCACGCGGTGATGACGGCCCGCCGGTGCGGCTACGAGGCGATCATGATTAATTGCAATCCAGAGACGGTCAGCACCGACTATAACATCTCCGACCGGCTTTACTTTGAACCGCTGACGCTGGAGGACGTCCTGGGCGTGGTGGAGAACGAGCAGCCGCTGGGAGTGATTGTCCAGTTTGGCGGCCAGACGCCGCTTAAGATTGCCGCCGGCTTGGCAGAGGCCGGCGTCCCGATCCTGGGCACGCCCCAGGAAGCAATTGATCTGGCGGAAGACCGGGGCCGGTTTGGCGCCGTCCTGCGCCGGCTCGGCATGGCCCACCCGCCTTACGGCACCGCCCGCAGCCTTGAGGAGGCCTTTGACATAGCTGCCGGGATTGGCTACCCGTTGCTGGTGCGCCCTTCTTATGTGCTGGGTGGCCGGGCGATGGAGATAGTTTATTGCCGGGAGGACCTGGAGCAATATATCGAGCGCGCTGTTAAGGCCTCGCCCGAGCACCCGATCCTGCTGGATAAATTCCTGGAAGACGCCGTCGAGATTGACGTCGATGCCGTCTGCGATGGGCAGCAGGTGTACATTGGTGCGATCATGCAGCATGTGGAAGAGGCAGGAGTACACTCCGGCGACAGCGCCTGTGTCATCCCTGCTTTCTCACTGCCGGACCATCTGGTTGGAAAAGTCAGGCAGCATACCACAGACCTGGCGCTGGAGCTGGGCGTCATTGGCCTGGTTAACATCCAGTTTGCGGCCAAGGATGATGAAATTTTCGTCCTGGAAGCAAATCCGCGCGGCTCGCGCACGGTGCCGTTCGTGAGCAAGGCCACGGGCGTCCCCCTGGCCAAGGTGGCGACCCGCGTTATCTTGGGAGAAAAGCTCGCGGATGTGAGCTTGCCGGAGCGGCCGCTCCATGACCACGTCGCCGTCAAGGAAGCCGTGCTGCCCTTCTCGTGGCTGCCGGGCGCCGACACCATGCTCGGCCCCGAGATGAAGTCAACCGGTGAGGTTATGGGCGTGGCCTCGTCTTTCCCCGTTGCGTTTGCCAAGGCTCAGGAAGCGGCAGGGCAGACCCTGCCCCGGGAGGGCACTATTTTCATGAGCATCTGCGACGCCGACAAGCAACAGGCGGTGGCGCTGGGCCGGCGCCTGCATACGCTTGATTTCAGAATCGTTGCCACCGCCGGCACCGCGGCGGCGCTGGCGCAGGCCGGCGTGCCCGCCGAGCCGGTGCGGAAGTTTTCCGAAGGGAAGCCCCATGTGGTGGACCTGATCCTGACCGGGAAAATTGACGCGGTCTTTAATACTCCCAGGGGGCGGGGCGCCCGGGCGGACGGCTATGAGATCCGCCGCGCCACCCTGCGCACCGGCACGCCGTGCATTACGACCATGGCCGGGGCCGAAGCGGCGGTGGCCGCCATCGAAGCCGGGCGGGAGCCGGGCGGGGCGAAGCTGCAACTTCATAACCTTCAGCATCTTCATGGACGCCGGGCTCATTCCAGCTAGCCTGTGCGAGTGCCCGGTGGTGGAAAACCGGCAGGTAGGCGCTTACCGGCAGGTATCCTTTGTTGCTCCTGAAATTGCTGCCCTGGCCCAGCCTGGACAGTTCATGATGGTGCGCCTGGCCGGGGAATCGCTGGACCCGCTATTGCCCCGGCCGATGGGCGTTCATGATGTTGACTCCGACCTGGTGAAAATGCTGGTTGATCCCGTCGGCAAGGGAACCGTGGCGCTGGCGGGCGCAGCCGTAGGCGACCGGCTCAGCGTGCTGGGGCCGCTTGGCAACGGCTTTGACCTGGAAGGCGGCGGCCCTGCGGTGCTGGTGGCCGGCGGCATGGGGGCGGCGCCGCTGACAATGCTGGCGGGAGCGCTTTTGACAAGGGGAAGAGAGGTGAGCTGCCTGCTGGGCTTCAGGACCCGGTCCCAGACGCTGGCGGCGGAGCTCTTCCAGGAGGCAGATATTGAAGTGCTTACCGAGGATGGCTCTGCAGGCAGGCAGGGCCTGGCCTGCGACCCGCTGCCGGGCCTGCTGGACGGGCAGCCGGGCCGGACGAAACCAGAAATTTTCGCCTGCGGCCCCGCTGCAATGCTGGCCGAAGTTGCCCGCATAGCGCGGCAGCAGGGCGTGCGCGCCCAGGTCTCGGTTGCGGCTCACATGGCTTGCGGCATCGGTTCCTGCCAGGGATGCGTGGTCAAGGGATCTGCCTCTTATCTCAAAGTCTGCACAGAGGGCCCGGTTTTTGACGCAAAGGATCTTGAGTGGAAGTGAATCTGAAGACAAGGCTGGGCCCCGTTGAGCTCAGGCATCCGGTCATCAACGCCTCCGGCACGTTCGACGCTCTTTCCGCCGACCTGGTGCTTGAAGCAGACCTTTTTGACAGGTTTCCTTTTTCAGCATACATCCCCAAAACGGTGACGCTGAGGCCGCGCGAGGGCAACAAGCCGCCGCGCCTCTATGAGACCGCTGCCGGGCTGCTAAACTCAATCGGCCTCGCCAATGGCGGCATCGACGCTTTCATCAAGGACGACCTGCCCCGCCTGGCGCGGTTGCCGGTGCCGGTCATCGTCAGCGTCGCCGGCGAGTCCACCGATGATTACGGCGACTGCGCCGGGCTGCTGGAGGCCCACCCGGAGGTCGCCGCCATCGAGCTGAATGTCTCTTGCCCCAATATTGAACTGGGTGGCCGCTCCCTGGGACTTGATCCTAAGCGCACGCACCGCGCCGTCTCGCTGGCCCGTAGCGCGACCTCAAAGTTTCTGATCGTCAAGCTGACGCCCAACGTCACCGATATTGTCGAGATTGCTGCCGCCGCTGCTGATGCCGGGGCGGACTGCATCTCTCTTATCAATACAGTCCACGGCATGGTGCTGGACCACTGGAGCTTAAAGCCGGTGCTGGGCCATATAACCGGCGGTCTTTCGGGCCCGGCAATCAAGCCGGTGGCCATCAGGGCCGTCTTTCTTGTCAGCCAGGCGCTTGACGGCTTGCCCGTGATTGGCATGGGCGGAATCACAACCGGACAGAACGCGCTGGAGTTCCTGGCTGCCGGCGCTGCGGCCGTGGCGGTGGGAACCGCCAACTTCCGTAACCCGCTGGCTGCAGCCGATATCGTCTCCGAGTTGGGCGGGTTGATGCAGGAGCGCGGCATTGGCTCGGTTGAGGAGCTAACCGGACTGGCGCAAAAATAACCGGATGTACTCGAAGGTACTCGAAGGTACTCGAAGGGACGCACGTCCCTGAAAGAGTTACTGCTGCGGAGGCAGCACCGGGGTGCTTCCGCCTGGGACTGGCACGTTTGTGCCTCCCGGCGTGACGCCGCCGCCGGTTCCCGGGACTGTTGATACGGAGACGCCGCTGGGGAGCTCAAAGTCGCTGGCCGGAACCGAGCCGACGTCGGAGTAGTTAAACTCGGTGACTGTTGTCTTGCCTTGCTTATCGACGACGGTCAGCTTGCTGGGCAGGCCGCTCGGGCCCTTGAACTCGACTGTCACCTTGCCCTGGCCCGGCTCGTTGTACTCGCGCACGTCGCCGCTGCCGCCGGACTGGGGCAGGTAAGCAAAAGCAGTCAGCATCATTGCGGGATTGAAAGCCTCATAGGAAGCTTCTGCCGTCGGTGACTCATAAGCACTGTTGCCGTTTATCAGCCAGCTTTTTTTCTGGGAGGCATTGTAGATGAAGGTGGTGCCCCCCTGTTCGCTGCTCTGGTAGCGCCAGCTGCCGTCACTGCCCTGTGTCCATTTGCCCTGGCTCTTGCCGTTCTCCACGATCTCGACCGTCATCGCCATCTTCTTCAGCGCGTCAACCTGCTGGCTAAGGGCATTGGAGGAGCCGTTTCCGGGGCTCGAGAGAGGCGAAGTCAGCGCCCTGGGCAAATTCTGAGCCTGCGGCTGGCTGCTGCCGCCGCAGCCGGCTGCCGCCAGGGCGGCCAGGCCGCCCAAAAAAAATACTCCCGACACCAATAATTTTCTGACCATGTTGACCCTTTCTTCCAAACTTTGTAAGCCGTCCCGCTGAACCGGTTGAATATATCACACCGGGGGCGGAATTAGCCAGACGGCATCCTTGCGGACGGCACCGATAAAATAATCCTTGCAAAGATAGACTTTTTGCTCATATAATACCGACGATGCCTCCTTCCGAACAAACATCTGCAACGCCGGTCAGGACCCTTGCGCAGAGGCTTGACGCCCTCGGGAAAGCCAATCAGATCCGCTCGCGCCGGGCCCGGCTGAAGAAAGACCTTAAAAAAGGGGTCAAGCAAATCGACGAGATTTTGGCAGACCCCCCGGAATTCATCAGGACGGCAAAGGTTGTCGATGTCTTGCTGGCCGTTCCCAACTGTGGCAAGATGAAATCAGCCAAAGTGCTGAACCATTGCCGCATCAGCTCCAACAAGACCATTGGCGGCCTGTCGGAGCGGCAGCGGCGGGAGCTGATAACTTTTTTTCGCCGCTAAGAATCTATCTCAAAAGGCAGTTCGTAGCGAGGCCGAGCGAAAAGACGATGGGCAAGGACGCAGGAGTAAAATGCCCGCAGCCGTACCCGTTGCGGTACGGCCTGGACTTTTTGCTCTTAAGGACGCCGCCCATCGCCTTTGCAGC
>JAJYIM010000011.1 GCA_021790115.1 Actinomycetes bacterium
CGGGTCATCAAGTGTGCCGCCGCAAACAGGCTTCATTGCAATGATGCCAACGTCAAGCTGCCGCGCCAGCGGCAGCAGCTCTTCCTCCGATTCGCGGTCAACAACGTTAACAGGCGCCATCACCGTGTCAAACTGGCTGGTTCTTATCGCCTCCACCAGCACGGACGGCCGGTGGCCGGTTACGCCTATAAAGCGCACCTTCCCAGCCTGCTGCGCTTTCTTTAGCGCCTCCAGGGCGCCGCCGGGAGCAAGAACCTTGTCAAGCTGTTCCCGGGACTGAATGGCATGGATTTGATAAATGTCAATGTAGCCCGTCTGAAGCCGGAACAAACTCTGATCTATTGCTTTGCTCATTTCCCTGGCGCTGCGTGCGGGAGATTTTGTCGCCATCACAAACCGGTGCCGGCCTTGTTGCAGCGCCTGGCTCAGCTTTGCCTCGCTGTCTCCATATCCCTCGGCGGTATCGGCAAAATTGATGCCGCCCGCCAGGCAGGCGGCAATGACCTCACGTGCCTGCTGAGGCGGGATTTTCATTAAAGGAATACCGCCCAGGCCAATCGGGGAAACTTCCAGATTTGTTCGTCCAAGCCGTGCCATACGTCAAAAGAGAGATTATTGCCTTCTTGGTTAGCGTACCATAAAAAAGGGGCATCGGCCTTTGGCGCCGCTGTCTTGACAGCCAGGAATGTGACGGCAGCGATTTGTCAATCAACTGCTTCTTCCGGCTGGCCTTTCCTGCCGATCAGCATGATGCCGACCGCTGCCCCACTGTAAATCACGAGACCCGCCGCCAAGGCCGGCCAAAGGCCTAGAGGCGCCGCCAGCAGCGCGGCCGCCGCCATCAGCAAGCCGCCAGCGGCCGGAAGCAGAAAAGCCCCCTTGAGGCCGTGGCCCGCGGCGAGGATGGACCGGGCGAGCAGCCAATGCACCTGAATCAGCCAGGCCACGGTGGCGATCACCATGGCAACAGCCGCTCCTTTGACGCCAAATAAATAAATGAGGATAAAATCCATGACAACAATTGTCAGCGCCGTAACAACAGTGGCCACGGTGACCTGCTTTTCCCGGTCCGTAACAACCAAGGCGTTGAAACCGACAGTGACCATCATCAGGGCCGGGATTGACCAGATAAGTATCTGCAGGGCAATGATTGAATCGCCGTAAGTGGCCGGCATTAGAAGCCGGAACAGAGGCCCGGCAGTCATCGTGACCGCAAAAGCCACCGGCACCCCGGCGATGCCCACCATCCGGTACCAGAACCAGTTGATCCGCTCCGCAGCCTCCGGCTCTTCAGCAAAGCGGCGCGTCAACCCGGGAAGCAGCGTCCGCGACAGCACAATCGGCGCCCAGACAAAAAAGGAGAAGAATGAATAAGCGGCGTTATAAATGCCAACGTCTGTATCGCCGCGCAGCGCCTCCATTATCAGCGTGTCGGCGCGGAAATAAACCAGGGTGGCGATGGCGCCCACGGCAAAGGGAATTGTGCCGCGCACAAACGCGGTCATCTCGGCTCTGGAACTCTTAAACGAGAATGTTGTCAAGCGCCAAGCTGTGTAGATCATGCGCAGGGCGCTCTCAATTACCATCCCCAGCAGAAACGCCGCCGTCACGGCTACCACCGAATAACCCAGCTTCAGAGCCGCGAAGCCGGCAGCCAGGTAAACAACCCGGCCTGCCACCGCAAACACCGCCGAGGCGCCAAAGCGCTTGAAAGCCGTGAAGATCATGTCAGTGGTAAAAATAAAGGAAGACATGAACGCTGCCGCCAGGCCCAGCAGGAGCACGTCCCTCCTGACCGGCTCCGGCCTAAACGCCAGCAAGGCCACCAGCACTGCCGCAGTCAACACCACGGAAGCAGCCAGTTGTAAAACCAGTATGATTCCCGCCGTACGGGAGCGGCCATTCACATCCCGGACGAGCGTGCGGGCGCCGTAGCGCGAGAGGCCGAAGTCGCCTAATGCTGACAACATGTCAACTGTTGCCAAGGTAAAGGCAAAGACGCCGAAAAGCGGCGGCCCCAATCTGGCGGCTGCATAAAGCAGGAATGGCAACGAGGCCAGGCGCGTAAACAGCCGCGCCAGGAGCAGGTAACCGGAGTGCTTTAAAACCTCAAAATATTCGGGTAAATGCTTTTTCATTTTAAATGCGCCGGGCTGCGGTGCTTCCGGCGGCAGCAGGCTGCCCCGGCAGCTTCAGGAGTTTGACACTTGGCCATTTTAGCTTTTCCCTCACCGGCTGCCAATCATTCAGGCACAGGGAAAGATCAGGACCATTCGTCGAATCAGTAATTAACGATTCTTTCTTTTTTGCGAAGGGTAAAAGGAATATGATTTTTTAAGAAGCCGGGCGTTTGCACAGGCTAAAAGCCTGTGCCTACTGCCGGTGTATAGCTGGTAGCTGGCAGGCTGGCCAGCCTGCCCGAATTCGGAGGCTCAAATGGAATACCGCGATCTTGAGCTGGAATTAAAAAGAGAGGCTTTGAAGGCGGCGGAGAAAGGCGGCAGCTGGAGCGCTGCAGAGGTTGCAAGGAAGCTGGAAGAAATTGCCTTTAAACTGAGCCAGATAAGGCACAGTCACGAGACCGGCATCAACGCCTCGATGGGAAAGCGGTCAGGCACAAAGCCGGAATCCCTCTGACAATGCCCAGACGCCAAACTGGCTCCGGACAAC
The DNA here is from genome assembly GCA_021790115.1 of Actinomycetes bacterium. GTDB lineage: Bacteria > Actinomycetota > Thermoleophilia > BMS3ABIN01 > BMS3ABIN01 > JACWAD01. The sequence continues at coordinate 2,671 of JAJYIM010000011.1, forward strand.
CTTCGGCTATTAGGCTGTCCCGGAGCCGCCAGCGCCCCGTCAAGAACACCTGATGGATTTCTTGAGCAGTTTCTTTATATTTTACAACAAGGAATTTAAAAAACATGATGCAAATTAAGCATTTCTTTAGGATTAATTAACCATAGTAGAAAATATCATAGCTTCAATCGCCCGCAGGCTTTTAGGTAGGCGCAGGCGCCTGTGCAGATGAGGGCGGCGGGCACAGGCTTTTAGCCTGTGCAGATGAGGGCGTGTTGTGCGTAAAGCAAGCCGCCCAAAGGCAGGCTAAAAGCCTGCCATCTACCAAGCCTGCCATCTACCTGTCTGTGGATAAATGAAGCCTGCCATCTCCATCAACCACTGTTACCCCGTGTTAGCGGCGCTGCGCATTCCTTTAAGCAGCCACCAGTCCAGAGGAAAACCCCAGAACTGGCGCCGGCAGCGGGCGGCGCTGATGACGCTTGCTGCCGAAACGTAAGCGCGGCGCATACGGCTGCAGGAGGCGCGGCGGCGCACCCACTCGGAAGGATAACCGTAAACCAGATAGAACTCTCGCTGGCGCTGATGGTTCTGAAATCCCTTGCTCATCCAGGGTAGGCTGCCGGCCACAGTGTTGAAGGAAGCCCACTCCTCGAGCGACTGCGGCTGGCGCATCCCCAGCCCGGCCGCCTTTTCATACAAGGCATTTCCTGGCGTGGGCGCGTAAAAATGAAGCTGCGAGTTGTATTCGCCGACGATTTTTGACACTTTCTCCATCACCCGCCATGTCTGCTCGATCTCCGCTTCCGTCTCACCGGGGAAGCCGACAATGAAACTGTAGGTAATCTTGATGCCATGGCGGGTGGCGGCGCGCGCGGCCGCGATGATGTCCTCGGGGCCGATGTCTTTCTGCATCGCCTCAAGCTGTGACTCAGAGCCGCTTTCCGCCCCCACCAGGAACGCCCACAGGCCGCTCTGTTTTAAAGCGGTGAAGGTCTCCTGGGAAAATTTGTCCAACTGCGGCGCCCGCGCGTTGGCGGCCCAGCCCAGCCGCATCCTGTGCTCGATCATGCCCTTGGAAATCTCCCGCGCCCGCCACTCGTTGACAAAATAAGTAGAATCAAAGTACATGACCCCATTGACATCAAGGAAGCTTTGCAGGAACTCCAGGTCAGAGAGCACCCGGTCGGGCGTGTACGCTTTCCAGCGGCGGCCGTAGACAAGCGGCTCGGCGCAAAACTGGCAGCGGGCCGGGCAGCCCTGGCTGGAGACATAATTGATGGAGCGGCTGCCGACATGCATGTTGTTTAGATATTGCCGCGGGCTGCGCAGCTTCTCGTACGGCAGCCGCGGAAACTGGTTTATGTCGGCAACCGGCCGGTCCGGGTTGGAAACAGTCTCGCCGCCGCGGGTGAAGGTAATGCCGTCAACATCGGTAAAGTCCTCGCCCTGGCTCAGCTTGCCGGCAAGCTCCAGCATCGTCGGCTCACCCTGGCCGCGCACAACGGCGTCCGCATGCTGATTGCGGCTGGTCTGCTCCGGCAGAATGGAGGGATGATAGCCACCCCAGACAATCGGCAGCTTCATGCCGGCGGCGCGCACCGCCCGGGCAGCCTCGAGGCCAAAATGAATCTGTGGCCCTGTCATGCAGCTGACGCCAAGGAGGAGGGAGTCCCGGCATGACTCGACCAGCAGATCCAGCCAGCGCGGCTCAACGTTCGCGTCAATCAAAGCGACATCATATCCCTCGGCAAAGAGCGGCGCCGACACTGTCAGGAGCGGCAGCGGCGCCCACGTCCAAGGGTGGTACCCCTTGCCAAAATGATTGCGCGGGTAGAGAAGGACAACCTTTTTTGGTGTGCTCATCACTGTCTTGCCTGCCGAAGTTTCACATCCGCCGGGGGCCTATGCCGGCTGCAACTGAAATATCAGCGTCTCTTGATCCGTTCCCGGCCGCACCCGGTCAACCAGCTTCCACTCCGGGTGCGCAAGGGCCGGCTGGGACAGCCGCGACAGCGTCGGCCGCCAGTCAGCCAGCTCCTCCTTGCTGATCACAAGATAGTCAATGTGCTGATACCTTGCGTATGCGGTAGTTTTGTCATAAGTATCATAAGGGAGCAGGTACGCCGTGCCCCCAGAGTAAAATGCGGCGCTGTATTCCCGGCTCAGGATTCGTTTGCCTTCACCCGCCGTTTGCTTGATATACTCTCCGGCACCCTTATAACCAACGGGATAACTTTGCTTTACCACTGTCACGGCCGAGAAAAGCAATAAGGGGAGCAGCACAATGGTCCCAATTATCCAGGGCGTCCATCTCTGCAGGTAAAGCTGTCTGCGTTGGCTAAAGTTAAGCGCGACTGTCTCCCTGCCCCATTTCTCGACCCTTTTCCATCCTTGTGCAATCCAGATCATCAACAATGGAACAAATGGCATGAAGAAACGGTCGTGGGCGTACATGGCCAGGATAAGCAGGACAGGGGCCATCATTAACAAAAAGTATCCTGCACCGGCAGCGCGGCGGCGAGTCCAGCCGCTGGCGAATAACCCCAAACCCAGCAGGGGAAGCAACCAAAGAGGTATAACTTTGCCAAGGACACTGGAATAAAAAATGAACGTTTGTTGGACAAATATTTTTGCGCTCACGAGTGGATGGTGAATAAAAATTGTCAAGGGATCGCCCTGGTCCGTTAGAGTATCCAATTTGATTTGCCCATTAGCTGCAATGCTTAACTGATCTTTCTCCCAGTCAAGCGTATTAAAGCGCAGGTGATTCACTGCAGCATAATAGTTTCCTTGCGAAATTTTGCCGCTGTACGTCCATTTGCCGAGCTCGGCATGCAGGAAAATAACATACGGCGCTGCAAAAACCAGAAATAAAAGCAGGAACACGGCCAGGGCCCGGGTCATTTGCCGCCAGGCGCGGCGCGCCAGCCCAATAATCACGGCAAGCCCCGTCAGTACCACGAGATAGTAGACCACCGATGGGTTGGCGAGATAAGCGAGCCCCAGCGCCACCCCTGCCAGCGCCCCAGGGAGCATGCTCCGGTCCCGCAGCATACGGTAACCGAAGAGAATGGCCATCAGCAGGAAAAAGATGTAGGTACTTTCTGAATAAATGCGGGATGAATAATCAACAAATAGCGGCGTTACCGCCATCAGCGCCGCCGCCATTAAGCCCGTTCGTTTGCTGAATAGCTCAGCGCCCAAGAGATATGTTGGGATCAGGAGCAGGCTGCCAAAAACGGTAACGACAACATGCGCAGCCATCACGTAATGGTGAATCAGCACGGCGAGGCCAGCAATATAAAAAGAAGGCAGCGGCGAAAAATGAGTTGACGTTGAACCACTAATGTCCAGCAATCCATGGCCGCTGGCCAGGTTCCGGGCCATACGCACGTATGCTGTCTCATCCAGCTGGATCATCGGCCGGGTCAGCGCCGCCGCCACCCGGATCACAAGAGCCGCCAGCACCAGCAAAAACAAAATCCTGCCGGGAGTAAAAAATGACGCCCTGCCGCTGCGGGCCGGGATATCGGTTTTGGAGGATAAGTTACTGTTCACTGCAGATCCTTATCGAAATTGTAGCGTTATTCATCCCGTTTTATGAAACAGCCTGATGCCGTCCTGCTGGAAGATCAGCCTGTAGGGCGTCCCCGGCGCAGTCAGGAACGCGAAGGCGCCGGCATCATTGTACATGGAATTGCCAAACGGTTTTACCAGCACATAATCAGCCGGCAGGCGGTCGATGCCCTGCGGGAGGCGGTCCGGCGGCTTGGGGGCCTCCCACAACAGAGGGTCGTAGAGGCCCCAGCGCGCCGGTACATGCGATAGCGCCCGACCGTCATTGGAGGCAAATGAAGCATCAGGCGGCACCATCGCCAGCGCCTTGGTCAGGGCGGCGGCGTCGGCAGGAGGTCCCTTGGGCAGAAAATTAACCCAGATGTGCGCAGAAGCTGCCACAGTGATGACGATGACCAGCGCAATCGCCGTAGCTGCGATCTTCTCTTTGCCGGGCAGCCGCTTCTGTATCCGGCCGATCAGGCCGGCGATGGTCAGCCAGAAGGCAGCGACGACCAGCACCGAGTAATGGGCGATGCCGCCGGCGACACCCGAAGGGTCGGTGCCCCGGAGAATGTTAATGGCGATATTTGGCAGCGCAAACAGGCTTGCGATGCCAGCGAACGGAAGAACTATTCCTTCAGGCGCCAGCAGGTTGTAGATGTAACTGGCCTGTAGCCGCCTTACTTCCTCAAATGAATAGATCGGGTGGAATATCAAAGTATGAATCATGGCGGTGAAGCTGTCGCCGAGATGGCCGTAATAGAGCGCGAACATATTGTGTACGATTGTCAGCTTAAAGATAATCAGCACCGCGGCGCCCCAGGCCAGGCCCAGCGCCAGAGGCGCCAGCACCCACTTTCCCCCCCGGCGCCAGATCAGGGCCAAAAGGCCAAAGATGAGCGCCGCCGGTACGAAATCCTCTCGCACCGAGACGGTGATTACAAGGAAAGTGAAGAAAAGGCCAAAGCGCCGCTCAAGGAAAAAATAAAAAGCAGCAAAGAAAGGCGCAGCCACAAAGACGGTCTCGTAACCCGAGGTAAATGGCTGGGCGGCAATCTCGGGATGAAACAGGAACGCCACCGCCAGCAGCAACCCCGCGGTGGCGCTGGCGGTCAGGCGGCGGACGCAGTAAAAAAGCGGCAGGGCCGCCAGGGCCAGGGCGAGGACGCGTAACATCAGGTATGTCTGCGGCTCCTGCCGGAGGGCGTAGAAAGGCAGGACGAACACCAGCAGGAAGGGTGAGACATGCGTGCTCAGGTAGGTATTGGAGGTAATCTCCAGCCCGGCAGAGTAAAAAATATGGCCGCGGAGGCTGGCCCAGAGCGTCTGGTTGTACTGCGCCAGATCGGCGTGATAAAAAGTATTGTACCAATGGTATGACAGGAAGACCAAAAAAGTAAAAACAACGAAGTAAAGGCCCGCTGCCGCCAGCAGCAGCATCAGGGCGCGCCGTTCTATGAAGTCCACCAACGCTTTAGCCCGCCCCCAGAAGAACAGCAACTTGAGAAGCACGCTGCCGGCCAGCGCCAGCCCCAGCAGCCAGGCGGTCAGGGCAAGGACGTGGACTGAGGAGTTCCCTTTCAGGAAGAGGCTGCTCACCCAATGGCTAAAATAAGGAGCGGAAATCGGCAGGATAACAAGCGGCAGCCAGGAAAGGGCGACCCTGTTTGAAATTTCCAGGAAGGGCCGCTTAAGCGCTTCTGCCAACAGCCCCGTTTCCAGCGCCCAGGCTCCCAGCAGCGCTATTCCTGCGGCTGCCGCCAGCAGCCCCCGGGAAACCCCGTAGTGCTTCAAGGCGCCGGCAACAGACCAGAAAAAAATCGACGTGCCGGCGGCAAACAGCACCGGTAGCGCCAGCAGCCAGTATTTGCGGACGAAACTCATAAAGGGCACATGTATTGCTTGTATTTCAGCCGCACTGCAATGATGCGCTTAAGATAATTGATGCCATGACGGGCAAACACGATAAGCCCCCCGGCTGACTTGGAGCGGCCGCGCATGCGGTCGGAAAATACGTAGCCTACCTCCTGGATGCTGAAGCCGCGCAGGCCCGCCAGGCAGAGGAACTCGATGCAGTATTCGCCGTGGCCGCCGGCCGGCAGCGGCGCGCTTGCGAAGACATCCCGGCGCGCGGCGACAAAGCCGCTGTCATAATCCCTGACCTTGACCGGCAGCAGCAGATTCGCAAGCCGGTTAATAAACAAGCTGGTCAGCACGCGCAGCTGTGGCCTCAGGTCCCTGCCGCCCGGGGCGTAACGCGAGCCGACGGCGATGTCGGCTCCGGCCCGGATGGCTCCGGCCAGCCGGGCCACATCTTCCGGCGGCATGGACAGGTCGGCGTCCATCCAGGCAATGATTTTTCCTTTCGCTTCATCTATGCCACGATTAAGCGCTGACGCCAAGCCACGCTCTCCCCGGCGCCGGATCACCCTGGCGCCGGCGCCGGCGGCAATCTGCCAGGTCAGGTCCGGCGAATCATCGTCAACGACGAGGATCTCAGCGCTGGGTACTGCTTTCTTGAGTCTTGCAATCATGGCGGCAATATTTTCCGCCTCGCAGAATGTCGGCAGCACGATCGAAATTTCGGGGTCGCCGTCAGGCGGCGCTGTGTCGTTGGGCATTGAGGCTCCGGTTTACCACTCCCTAAAATTTATCCCAAAAGGCACATTCTGCTGCGGCCGGCTGCAATCTGCACAAGTTAACAAGTTACTGAGCAGCAACCTCACGAATGGCATCCGCAACAGTCTTGATCTGGACGCTGTCAAGATGGCTGCTTGATGGCAGGTACAAGCCGCCGGCGCCCAGTTCTTCGGCTACCGGCATGGCGCCGCTGGCGTCCGGCCGGCCGGCCTTAAGTTTGCTGTAAGCCGGCTGCAGATGCAACGGATGGAAAAAAGGCCGCGTGCCAATGCCGCGCCGCCGCAGCTCTGCCATTGCCTGGTCACGGCCGGCCGGGAACTCTGGGCCCAGCACGACGCCGTACATCCAGTAGGAACTCTTCGCCCAAGGCGCCTGCGGCGGTGTTTCCACGCCGGGGGTGCCGGCCAGCAGCCGGTTATAGCTGGCGGCGTTTTGGCGCCGCATTTCTACCAGCTTTTCGGCGGTTTCTGTCTGCGCCAGACCGATGGCGGCCTGGATATTTGTCATCCGGTAATTAAAACCGACATCCTCGTGCAAAAAGCGGGGGGCGCCAAAGCAGTGGTTTTTGAGGCTGCGCAGGCGCGCGGCCAGAGCTGCATCCGAAGTGGTGACGGCTCCACCTTCGCCAGTGGTAAGAATCTTGTTGCCGTAAAAACTAAATGCCGACATGAGGCCGATAGAGCCGCAGCGCCTGCCTTTGTATTCGGCCCCGTGTGCTTCAGCGCTGTCCTCGATGATGGCAATGCCCCGCGACTCGCCTATGTCAAGCAACGGATCCATATCAACGGGATGGCCATAAGTGTGCATGGCGATGATGGCGCGCGTGCGGCTGCCAACAGCAGCAGCAACCTGCCCCGGATCCATTGTCCATGTTTCACGACTTGAATCAACAAACCTGGGCGTTGCGCCTGTATAAATCACCGCGTTGCCAACCGCGATCATGGCAAAGGAGGGAATGATCACTTCATCGCCGGGGCCGATTTCCAGCGCCGCCAGGGCCAGATGCAGCGCCGCCGTGCCGCTGGAGCAGGAGACGCAGTATTTGGCGCCGCAAAATCCGGCAAAGGCTTCCTCGAAGAGGCCAATGTACTTTCCGCCCGAGGAAATCCAGTTTGTCTTCAGGCAGTCGCCGACGTACTCTGCCTCCCGGCCCAAGAGGGTCGGCTCACAGACTGGTATCATCCGCCATGCCTTTCAGCGGCCGCTTGTCCTTGCCCCTGGTCTGATAAGGACCCTGTTTAACTTCAATGATCTTGGTGTCTTCCAGCAGCTCGATTTTGTGCCCCATTAGCAACAGGATTGAATCGCCGGCGCCCACTTCCACGGTTGAAAACAACTCCTCTTCACGGTCAAAGAGGTCCACCCGCAGCCGGCCGCGCTCAACATAAAGAAATTCCTGAATCGGCAAGTCAACCGGTTCGGCAATGCTTTTGTGAACATGGGCGGCAATGACTTCGCCGGCCGGGCGGATGTGAACGCCAACCTGAAGGTTGTATTCCTTGGGCGTGGGAAAATGCAGGCCGGGTTCATCAAGATGGCTGCGGATGATAATCGCCAGGATATCATCACCATCGCGAATAAATTCTGTCGCCGGCCCTGCTATTGCCTGCCTCCCCCTTTTGCCGCGCAAAACATCACCAATATAAACTCGTGACCGAGAGACCTCAATTTTATCACAAGGCGAAGCCGCCGGGGCGCCGCTGGCATGCCCGCATTGACGCCAAGGCAAATGCTGTGTGCTAGAGTATGCCGGAACCTGAAAAGCGGGCTTTTTCAGTGAGCCGGATCCATGATCCTAATCATCATAATAATCACAGCCTTGGCCAACCTGGCCGACGTCATGCTTAAAATCGGCGCCAACCACGCCGGCGGTTCGTTAAGCGACCCGTTCGCCATTTTCCTGACACCGTGGATCTGGCTGGGAGCTATCCTGGGGATCAGCGCCATGGCGATGTGGGTCTACGTTTTGGGAAGGCACCAGATCAGCATCGCTTACCCCGTATTCGCGGGTCTGGGATTTGTCAACGTTACGCTTGCTTCGTGGCTCTATTTTCATGAACAGGTCTCGGCGCCGCGGCTGGCCGGAATCTGCCTGATTCTGGCCGGCATCGTCCTCGTTCATTTTCAGTCGCACCGGCAGGCGGCACCGGATGCAGACGCGCCCGCCCGGAAGCCTGCCGCCCGGGCCGCTGCCTCCGGTGCCGAAAATGGGAACAGCTGACGTGCTCACCGTAAAGATCATCCTTGTGCTGCTGGTGTCGGCAACGGCCTCCCTGGGAAATTCGCTGCTTAAAGCAGGCGCCGGCGGCCGCCGGGAAGAGCTGCTCCGTCTGCGTCAACTGCCGAGAACATTCCTGAGCCCCGCCGTTCTGGGAGGAGTTTCTGCTTACGGCGTCTCGCAGCTTCTCTGGATCACGCTGCTGAGGATCGTCGACCTCTCGCTGGCATATCCGCTGCAGATTGGCCTTAATTTCATCCTCATCATGCTGGCGGCCCGTTGGTATTTTAAAGAGCCGCTCGCTCCGGGGAAGCTCCTGGGGATAGGGTTGATATTTGCCGGGATAATCACCGTGGCGGCGGCGTAGTGGAACGTCAGCGTGGTGGGACGTGACTGCTACACCCAGGTGAGAAAGTCCTTGACCATGCGGGCAAAATTGGCCACATCGGCCGGCCGGCGAATCTTCCTGACCGAGTTGAGCACCACATGCGGCTGGCGGTAAAACTGCCGGTAGGCCCGCTCGCGGGCGGCCATCACCTGCCTTGCTTCGAGCTGCGGCGTAGTGATCACAGAGAAATTCTGCTCGAAGAACTTCCAGTCGGCGGCCTCCTCGATCCAACCGCTCTCGACGCAACGGTCGTAGAGCCTAGAGCCGGGGAAAGCCACGGCGCAGTAAAACTGGACGTAGTCAAGCTTGAGGAACTTGGCAAAATCGATGGTTTCCTGCATTGTTTGTTCCGTCTCGCCGGGAAAACCGAGAATGCAGTGGCCGGTTACCTCCAGTCCCGCTTCCTGAGCCATGCGGACGGCGTTTACAGACTGCGCCAGGGTGGTGCCCTTGCGCACTGAGTCAAGCACATTCTGATCGCCGCTCTCGATGCCGTAGCCGATCATCCAGCAGCCGGCCGCCTTGATTTCCTTCAGCAGCTCGGCCGAGACTGTGTCAACGCGGCTGTTGCAGACCCAGTCCACGTCAAGCCCCCGCTGCGTGATCTCGGCGGCCGTTTCCATGGCATATTCCTGATCATTTGTAAAAGACTCTGACCAGATAAGGAAATCACGGATGCCGAACTGCTTGCCGGCCCACTGCATCTCATCCACGATGCGCTGGGGCGACCGCTTGCGCAGGCGCGCCCCGTAATAGATTTTGTTGGCGCAGAAAGTGCAACCGTAGGGGCAGCCGCGCGCAGTTGCAACCAGCAGGAAAGGCTTGCCGCTAAACGGCAGACTGTAAAGACGAGTGTCAACAAGATCCCAGGCCGGAAACGGCAGCTCGTCAAGATCGGCGATGAAAGACCGCTTCTCGTTTTCGTGGATAACGCCGGCTCCGTCGCGCCAGGAAAGGCCTGCCACGGAGCCCAGCTCGCTGCCGTCCCTGAGCGCCAGCGCCGCATCGCGGATGGTGAACTCCGGTTCGCCGCGGACGGCCATGTCAAGGTTCGCGTCCATCTCAAAACAGGACACGGGCAGGGCGCTGGGGTGAATGCCTATCGCCAGCGACTTCGCCTGGGGCCGCGCCTCCTTAACCAGCGAGGCGACAGCGACGTCGCTGTCAATGGACGGGGTGGCGGTGTTGATCACAACCAGCGCCGGCTCCCATTCGCTGATGACTTGCCTAAGGCCGGCCACATCGATGTCCTCAACGCTGCCATCAACCAGCTTGACCTCCATGCTCTGCTCCCGCAGCACCGCGGCCGCCGTCGCCAGGGAGACAGGCGCCCAGACGGCTGTCCAGGCGCCGGTGCGCTGCATGCAGCGGCCTTCCCGAACGACGTTGACGCCCTCAACCGGCGGCGGATTTAAAAATAAAACTCGCATGCAATCGCCTTCATTTCATCAAGAAATGATTATCCAGTCTTTGATTAAAAACCAGCAACATTCAGAAATAGAAATTAGAAACCGAGTTTAAGTGCTGTAATGAACCAGAGCTTTAACAACTTCTTTTATCTGGGCGGGGCGCGTGTGGTGCGCCAAGTGCCAAAGCTGCCGCGGCCTGCCATAGAAGCTAAAGACGGAGCGGCGCTGCCACTTGTTAAGCGCCGCGGCGTCCAGCTCCCCCATCGGAAACGGCGTGAAATAGTTAAAGGCGCTATAGTCAATTTCATTACCATTGCCACAGCCCAGCAAGTATTTCCGAAAAATATCGGAACCGGGCAGCGGCGCCAGCAAGGCAAAATTAGCACGGTCCAATGGCATCCTGCGAGCGAACCTGATCGTTTCCTTAATTGTGTCAACCGTCTCACCCGGCAGGCCGACGATGAAAAAACCGTGGGTCTCGATATTATGCCTCTTCACCATCTCAATTTTGGCCGCCACATTGTCAAGATCCAACTTCTTGTTGTTATGATCGAGGATCGCTTGGCTCCCCGATTCAATGCCAAAAGCAAGACCATAACAACCAGAGCGCTTCATCAACCGCACCAGCTCATCCGTGAGCGAGTCGACGCGCACGCCATTGGGAGTGCACCAAACAATATCAAGGCCGCGGCGGATGACCTCCTCGCAAATGGCAGCCGCATGGCTGGCCTTGAGCGTGAAATTGTCATCCTCAAAATGGATCTCCTTTACCTGGTAGTCACGCGCCAGCAATTCGATCTCGTCGACAACGTTGCCATATGAGCGTGTGCGCCAACCCCGCCCCCACAGTGTGGTCGAGGCGCAGAAATTGCAGTCAAAGGGGCAACCACGGCTGGTCATCACTGGTGCGACAGGGAACTTTTTGTGCAGAAGTTGATGTGACAAATCGGGGTACGTACGCGGATCAATCAGGTCCCAGGCGGGAAACGGCAGCGAGTCCAAATCATTTATGAAAGGTGCGCGCGGGGAGCAGGCCGCACTGCCGCCCTGGTAGTGACAAAGGCTGGGAATCCCGTCATCGACTAGCATGCCTGAGGCGACCCGGTCAACAAGCTCAGGAAAAACATGTTCCCCTTCGCCTATCACCCCCAAGCCGACTTCCAGGTTTTCAAGAGCATCTTCCGGAAGGGCGGTGATATGCGGCCCGCCAACTACCAGCGGCAGCTCCGGCCGGCGGGCCCTGATTGCCCGGATCAATCTGCGGGCCGGGAGGTACGCGGTGCTAAGAACACTGACGCCGATGAGGCCGGGAGCCTGCTTAAGAACAGCAGCGGCCGCACTTTTGCCTCCAAGCCGCAGCTTCGCCAGGTCCACGATTGCCGGTTCATGCCCCCTTTTTCTTAAACTTGACGCCAGATAACCAAGACCCAGCGGCGGCGTAACCGTATGGGCTTTGGAGTTGGGAGCGACGAGGACTACGCGCATAACCTTGAACTACCTAACCAGGTTCTTGATCAGGCACCAGACATACCTGTGCCACACCTTCCACACGACAATTTGGGAATCACCGCTCTTGCGCCGGTATTCGTGGGTTGGAACCTCGGAAACCCTAAATCCCTGCTTGAGGCATTTCATTATCATTTCCTGCTCGATCGTAAAAATGTCCTCTTCAAGCATGATAGACCGGGCTGCCCTGGTGGAGATAGCCCGGAAGCCGTTCTGGCTGTCGGTCAGTTTGACATGCCAGCGGTAGTTGATCGACAAGGTAATAATAGAGCTGCCGGTGCTGCGGATAAATTTGCCGATGTCGCCAAACAGCTCGTCACTGCCGCCCGTCCAGCGAGAGCCGACCACGAGGTCAGCCTCGCCCGCCAGGACGGGAGCGGCCAGCGCCGGGATTTCTTCGGGGTCGTGCGAGCAGTCGGCGTCGATGAAAACAAGCACGTCGCCTGCCGCCACCTCGATTGCCTTGCGAATGCCGTCGCCTTTGCCATACCCTTCATCGAGAAAGACCTTGGCGCCTAAAGCCCCGGCCAGTTCGCGGGTGCGGTCTGTTGAGTGGCCGTCGATGAGAAGCGTCTCATCGGCAAGCGGCATCACCGCGCGGACCACTTCCTCGATGGTCTCTTCCTCGTTGCGGGCTATGACAGCAACGGAGAGCTTGACAGAGTTCTTATTATTCATAGCATTCAGGCGTAATTATCACCTCGTTAAGAGTAACATAATCAATAATCGTAACTGCAATAGGCCGGTAGGCACAGGCTTTTAGGTAGGCACAGGCTTTTAGCCTGTGCAGATGAGGGCGTGTGCGTAGATAACTCTCCCAGAGGCAGGCTAAAAGCCTGCCATCTACCAAGCCTGCCATCTACCAAGCCTGTGCAAGCATCCAGAATCAGGCGGGAATATTGGGCGAGGCGAGGAAGCCTGTAATCCCCTCAACGAATGCATCGCGCTCCTTGCCGCGGATAACCCCCGACGTCTCATTGCGGATGGGGCTGTCGGTGACCAGCAAAGCCATGGCGGCCTTCATGCCCATATAGGCTGCCAGGGCAAAAAGGCTGGCCGCTTCCAGCTCAACGCCAACAAACCCGTCCGCATTCCAGGAATTAAGCAGCTCCTCCGTCTCGCGGAAGACGGCGCCGGTAGTTACAATCTGCCCACGGTAGATTTTTTGCCCCCTGCGCTCCAGAAATCCGGCCAAACTCGCCGACAGGGCGGCGGCGGCAATCATTTGACCAAATTCGAAACCGTAGTGAGGCGACAGGCAGTCGCCGGCCTTGGCGGCCTCGGGAATGATTATGTCACCACAATTGATCTCTTCCTGCAGGGCGCCACACGTGCCCAGGCCGATGATCGTGTCGGCGCGCGTCAGCGACAGGCTGCGCATGACGCCCTCCAGGATCACGGTCCCCGGCGGCACGCGCACATAGCCGACCAATCGATCGCCAATAAAGCCGCTGTAAAGAGTGCCGAAATGCTCGTGCTTTTTCAGCAGCGGACTAAGAAAGTCGTCGCCGAAGGCAAATACAACCGTCCGCGGCCTGAAGGCGTGCGGATCACTCCCCTGAAACACCCAGCGCTCAGCGACAAAGCGGATGAATTTTTGTTCCCAGTTCAAGGCAACTTTGGTTTCCGGCTTCCGGCTTCCGGTTAAAAAATATGACTTCAAGCCGGAGGGGACGTTTCCTGAAGCGGTTCGGCTCGCGGGCCACCCAGGCCACGCCCCTTCTCACAGTTAAACGCCTTCCAAACGGGCCTCTCCCGCGAACGCAAGCGGAGAAAAATGTCCCCTCCGGCGACGGGTCGCGCCTCATTTATTCTTCCATTCCTCGTCAATCGTCGATATATTACCAGCAAATGTCTCAACCACCTAGAGACCGGGTGGAATCCAGGCCCGCCGAAAACAGCCGGGTCCCTCTTAACGCCGCCCTGCTCAGCTCGGCAAAATTCATCAGGACCGTAATCGGTTTCCTCTTTTTCCTCTTCCTGGCCCGGAGATTGGGTCCCGACACGTTTGGCAAGTATATGTTTGCCTTCGCCCTGTCGGAGATCTTTTCCATTGTCGGCGATATCGGCCTGCATGAATATTGTATTCGCGAGCTTGCCCGCCGGCCGCAGCAGCTTCGCGAGCGGCTGGGCGGCATCCTGGCCTTAAAAACCGTGCTTTCCAGTATTTCGGCGCTGGTGATGATCGCCATCACGCCGCTGATGGGGAAAGACGCCTCCACTTCCATGGCCGTGGCCGCCTTTGCCCTGGCGCAGATCGGCTACTCCTGGTTTTATGCATCAACTATCGCGTACTCAGTCAAACAGGACCTGCACATCCAGGCTTTTATCTGGCTGCTGCAAAAAGCGCTGTTTGCCGGAGCCGGCGTGACTGTGCTTTTAGCCGGCCGCAGCTTTGTCGCAGTCGCCTTCAGCAATACGCTTGTGCAGTTCTTTATCGGCGCGCTCGCCATTTTGATTGCCTGGAAGAAATATGGCCATTTTGTTTTAGCCCTGGACCGGAAGCGCTGGCTGGGCTACCTGAAATCAGCGCTGCCATTCGGCCTCATCGTCGCCTTCTACCTGGTTTATTTCCGCATCGACAGCGTCATGGTTTCCTTTTTCCGGGGAGACGTGGAAGTGGGCCAGTACGGCGCCGCTTACAACCTTGTCTCTGCCTTGATGTTCCTGCCCTCAGGCCTGGTGGCGGCCATGTTCCCCAAGCTGGCGGGTGAATATCGCTCCCCTGACGACTACGTCGATGCCCCCTTCCAAAGGGCGGCCCGCTGGCTGCTGGCGGTGTCGCTGCCGATGGCGGTGGGCGGCTGGCTGCTGGCGGCCCCTTTGGTGACGCTGCTGCTGGGCCCGACCTACCGGCCGGCGACGACAGCGCTGGCGGTGCTGGTCTGGACCCTGCCGGTGTGGTTCATCACCTTCCTCCAGGGCAACATGCTCACCATCATCGAGCGCCAGCGGGCAGTGGCCTGGGTGGGGCTTGTTAACATGCTTCTGAATATAGGCATGAACCTTGTCATTATTCCGGTTTATGGCTTCACGGGGGCGGCGGTGACGACCCTGCTTACCGAAATCGCCGGCCTTGTGCAGATGTTTTACCTGCTTAAGAAAAACATCTCCCTGGCAGGCACTGCTATGACTGCGCTCAAGGTGGCTGTCCTGACGACAGCGATGGCTTTGCTGATTCTTCTTATCCGTGACAGAATACATGTGCTGGCTGTGGTCGCGGTGGCGGCGGCGGCATACGGCGCCGCGGCGCTGGCGCTGGGAGTCATCCCGCTATCGGAGATTTCAGGCCTGTTAAGCCGCGGCCCCAAACCTGGAGAAGACGAGATTGGACCACTGGAACCGTAGTGAAGCACACCGGATTGTTGTCGCTGGACTCTGGCTAACATCAAAAACCGTCTTTAAGATCGCAAGGCGCGGCATTTCGAAAAATATTTTTGGGTTTTATCCAGAATCCAGCGTCCAGAATCCAGCATCTGTTTTTACATCTTGCCTTTTATGAATGCGGCGATCTCTTGCTTGAACCTCTCCTTGGAAAACCGGGCGGCGTGCCTGCTGATTTTTGCCGCGTCAAACTTTAGGCCGGCAAACTTCTCCACGGCCTGCATCAGCGAAGCCGGCGACGGCTCACCGAAAAAGACGCCTGTTTTGCCATCAACGACGCTCTCCAGCAGCCCGCCCCGGCCCAAGCCGATTACCGGCCGACCGGCGGCCATCGCCTCCACCGGCACCATGCCGAAATCCTCTTCCCCGGGAAAAATGAGCGCCCGGCAGCGCCCCAACAGCCGCGGCAGTTCTGCTTCTGTCGCATACCCGGCGAACTCGATATTTGGCCCCGCCATAGCCTCGAGCCGCCTGCGCTCAGGCCCGTCGCCAACTACTTTTAGCCGCAGACCCAGGCGGTTAAACGCCTCAACCGCCAGTTCGACGCGCTTGTAGGCAACAAGCCGGGAAACAACCAGAAAATAATCATCCTGCTTGTCAATAACAGGAAATCTTTTCACGTCGACAGGAGGATTGATAACGGCCGCCTCGCGCCGGTAATACTTGGCAATCTTGGCAGCCACGTTGCCGGAATTGGCGATGAAATAATCAACCCGGTCAGCGGCAAGCCGGTCCCAGAGGCGCAGGTAATGCAAGAGCACGTCGTTGCCCGCCTTGAAGGCCTTGTTGACATGCTGAATACGCGTGTCCAGATGCGGCTCCCAGGCATAGCGCAGCGGCGCATGGCAGTAACAGACGTGCAGGGTCCCCGGCCCGGTAAGCACGCCCTTGGCGCAGGCCGAGCTGGAAGAGATCACCAGGTCATAGCCGGAAAAATCAAACGACTCAAAAGCAAGCGGGAAAAGCGGGATGTATTTCTGGGCGATGCGGTGCAAAAAAGGGAGTCTTTGCACAAAGGAAGTCTCGACTTTCCAGTCAAGCATCTCCTGCGGCAGGTTGCGGCTGGAGCGAAACGCCGTGTAGACACGCGCCTGCGGATAAATCTCCAGTAGCGCGCTGACGACCCGCTCGGAACCCCCGAGGGTGGTGAGCCACTCATGCGCGATGGCAACTTTCAATCTCTTTTTCCTTTGCTGGCAACGGCGCCGGCGCCGCCCCTTTCGTCCGGCGGCTGATGCCTCATTGGGGGGGCCGGCCGGTTTGAGAATTGCCGCCTGAAAGCATATACTTTTTTTAATCAGATATCAGCCGTCACGGTAACGATGAATCCTTCTTCAGAATCCGCCCCCACTTCGACAAAATCCTCCCCGTCCGTCACCGAGCGGGCCTGGGACGAAGCAATCATTAAATCGCTTTGTTATTCGGACATTTTTGGCTTCCCCATGACCCTGGAGGAAATCGTCCGCTTTGCCCAGGTCAAAATAACTGCCGCCCAGGCGGCGGGCAGGCTGACAAATAGCGAAACCCTGGGTAAGATTGTCAAAGAGCGCGGCGGCTACTATTTCATTGATGGCAGGGAAGGCAATTGCGGGCTGCGTCAAGAGCGGGAGGCCGAATCCAAAAAGCAGCTGAAGACAGCGCTCAAGCGGCTGATCCCCATCCAGGGAATCCCCTTCCTGAGGATGGCCGCCATCACCGGCGCTCTGGCGGCGTTTAACTCGCCGGCCGGGGATGATATTGACCTGCTGATCATCACTTCCCGCAGCCGCACCTGGACGGCGTATCTTTTTCTCCGCCTCTGGCGCCGTTTTGGCCATAATCCTGATATTTGTTTCAATATCTTCCTGACGGAAGGGGACCTGACCTTCCGCAACGAGAATCTTTTTTTCGCCCGCGAAATCCTGGGCTCGCTGCCCGTCCTCAATAATGGCGCCTTCGAGGATTTTGTTGGCGCCAATCCCTGGATTTTTGACATTTTCCCTTCTTTTTTTGCCGACCCCGTCCGGCAAGGATACAAGCTGCCGCTCAGCCCCCGCTGGCGCCGGCGGCAGCGGCGGCTGGAGTTCCTCTTAACAGGGCCGCTGGGAGACCTGCTGGAGCTGGTGGCGCGCAAGACACAATCCCGCATCCTCATCAACGCCGCTCCCGACGCCGCCATGGGCGCCCGCTGCAACCGGATCAAGCTGCACAAGCACGACAACCGGTCGCCGATTCTGGACAAATACGAGCAGCGTTGCCGGGAGTGCATCGCCAGATACCGTGACCTGGCCGGGAGCGTTTAGAATCTATCTCAAAAGGCATATTCTGCTGCGAACAGCATTCTGAGATAGATTCTTAGAACCTGCCGGGATAGGCTCTTATCATTATCCGTCAGCAGCATTATGTTTCACAGGATTTAACCCGGAACTCGAAACTCTTCTCACGCATTGCGGTCAATAAACGTAAACATTGTCTTTAGCACAATCTTGATGTCAAACCAGGGGCTCCAGTTCTCGATATAGTAAAGGTCATGCTCAATCCGCTCCGCGATGTCCGTGTCGCCCCTGAGGCCATTTATCTGCGCCCAGCCCGTCAGGCCCGGCCGGACGCGGTGGCGGGCGCCATAAGAGGGAATTTCCCGGGTAAATGTCTGCACGTGCTCGGGCCGCTCCGGCCGCGGCCCCACCAGGCTCATCTCACCCCTGATCACGTTTATCAACTGAGGTAGCTCATCAATGCCAAGCGGGCGGATGACGCGGCCCACGCGGGTGCGGCGAATGTCGCCCGGAGTCGTCCAGCCGGCCTTGCCTTCCTCTGCGTCCTTCCTCATCGAGCGGAACTTGAGCATCTCAAACGGCCTTTCCTTGCGACCCAGGCGGGCCTGCCTGTAGAGCACCGGCCCCGGTGAGTCGAGCCTGATCGCCAGCGCCGTCAACAACATCAGTGGCGAAAGAATAATCAAGGCAAACAGGGAAACAACAACGTCCATGGTGCGCTTGGCCAGGGCCTGCAGGCCGGTGATGCTGGTCCGTTTCAGGCCGATGACCGGCAGGCCGCGGATGTGCTCAACGCCTACCCGGTCACTAAACACCTCATACAGCCGCGGCACCATTGTAAATTCAACATCGTAAGGCCGGCAGCGCTCCATCAGCTCCACAATGCGCTCGTGGCTGTCCTGGGAAAAAGCCACCACCATATGCTGGATATGATATTGCCGCAGTATCTCTTCCAGCTTTTGATAATCATTAAATACGTGGCAGGATCCGAGCGCGGCTGCCGCCTCGGTCGGCTGCTCATCAAGGAATCCCACCAGGCGCAGGCCCAGCGTCGGGTTGCGCATGACCTTGCCGGCGCAGGCCAGGCCAACCTGGCCGGCACCCAGGACGAGGGTGTTTTTTACATACCAGTTATGGCGCCGTCCCCACCTAAGCAGTTGATAAACCACAAAGCGCACGACTGCGACCAGCACAATCACGCAGAGCCAGGAAAGCACGATGATATTGCGCGAATAATGAGTCGGGGGAAATACAGGCACCGTCGCCAAGAGCAGCAGCATCGACGCTTCCGTGGCCGCCGAGATGATCATCGGCAGCACTTCCAGCACGCTCAGGTTGAGGCGGAAACGGTAAAGGCCGTGCAGCTTGAACAGCAACCAGTACAGCGGCAGAATAATGAGGCTGACAGCCATGTAAAAGGCGATTGACGGCTGCTCAGTGCCCGGCGCGACGCTGACGTACCAAACCCCCATCTGAAAGTAAATGGCAAAAGCCAGCCGGTAACCCAGCAGCACTCCCAGGAGATCTCCCAGGATCAGGGCAAAATGGGAAAACCGGTGCGAAGTAATAAATCTGTTTGCTTTCCTGAGCAAGAATGGGCACCCATGCTTATTCTAGCTGCTTTTGCAAAGGGTTTCATAGACAGCTTTTGACACTCTTGATTTTGTCGGAGCTATGCGCTGAATGCTAAAATCACGGCATGCTTCATGTTGGCATAAATGGGCGCTCGCTTTTCCGGCAACCGACCGGCGTGCAGCATTATGCCCGCGAGATAACCCGGACTTTGTGTGAGATCAAACCGGACGACGTCAGCATCAGCGTCTTTGCCGGCCGGGAGGGGCGCGGCAAGGAGCCGTCCCTGCCGCTTCAGACCGGCGCTGTTCCCGCAAACGGTCCCTTAAGGGGAATTGTCTGGGAACAGACAATCCTCAAGCGGATGGCAGCAAAAGTCGGCATTGACATCCTGTTTAACCCGGCGAACGTGGCGCCGCTGAATTCGCCTGTCCCCAGCGTCATTACAATTCACGACCTCTCTTTCCTGTTGTTCCCGGAATATTTCTCCCGCCTGTTTGCTTTTTATTACCGGACGCTCATCCCCCGGATTGCAGCGCAGGCCCGGACCCTCATCACCGACTCGAACAATACAAAACTGGACCTTGTCAATCACCTGAATCTGCCGGCCGGAAAAATCAGAGTGGCGCCGCTGGGAGTGTCGCCACATTTTCGCCGGCGCATTACAAAAAAAGAGCTCGAGGAGGTGCGCCGCCGCCACAGCCTGCCGCCGCGTTTTTTCCTTTCCATCTCAAGCCTGGAGCCGCGTAAAAACCTGCGGCGGCTGGTGGGAGCTTACAGCCTCCTGCCGCCGGCCGTGACAGATGAATACGCACTTGTGCTGGCCGGCGCCGGTAACCGCATCTTTGCCAAGCCCGGGCTAACTGAAGCAATAGCCCGGCTTGATCATGGCTCAGCCGTTGTCACCGGCTACCTTCCCGCCGAGGATTTGCCCGCAGTCTACCGGATGTCAGCGGCGCTCGTATTCCCGTCGCTTTACGAAGGGTTTGGATTGCCCGTACTGGAGGCAATGGCGGCCTCCACGCCGGTGATCACTTCGGACCGGTCATCACTGCCAGAAGTGGCGGGCCACGCCGCCGTGCTCATTGATCCGGAAAACACGGAAGAGATAGCCGCCGCCATGGAGCTGATCGCCACCGATTCCGGCACCCGCACCCTGCTGGCCGAGCGGGGCAAAAAGAGGGCGGCGCTGTTTACCTGGGAGAAAACCGCAAAAATGACGCTTGAGATTTTGCGGGAGGCGGCAGAATGATGGTTTCAGGTTTCGGCGCGGAGTTCGAAACTACAAGCCCGGAGCCTTCCTTTTGTAATCCAGCCAGGCAATCAGTCCCAGCAAGGCAAAGAACAGGAACAGCACGCCTGTCTGCCAGAGGAAATAATCGGCCAGCCCGTGGCCCACGTAGGCCGCCAGTGCGACCATGAGCGCCAGGGCAACCAGGCGGTATGAAATCTCCATCGACCGAGCCCGCGCCAGCCTGAGCAACACCCAGGCCGCCCATCCCAGCAGGAAAACCATGGCCGCCAGCCCCACCGCTCCGGTGTTGGCCAGCGCTTCCATGAAAATGTTGTGCGTGCGGATGCGGCTGTCCGGGGACACATTGATGTAGCGGGGATACTGGTTGCGAAACTGGTCCGGCCCCACCCCGAGCAGCGGATGATCTCTCCACATTTTCAGCGCCGCCCGCCAGAGCTGGCTGCGGGGAGTGAAGTCCTCGTTGGGAAGAGTTTCGTTAAACTTGGCCGCCGGCTGGGTGGGAACGAATCCCCGGCTGCCACCGGCATTCATCTGAAGCGGCACCTGCAGCCCGCTGACGCCCGCTGCTGAAAAAGCTGTTCTGTGAACATGGATCATGTCAAACTCGAGGATGTAACTCCCGGCTTGAGCCGGAGTGATAAAACTGATTTTTTCATTGACCTCTGCGCCCGGGGAAATTGCACGCGGCATGTAAGAGATCAGAAAAGGAACGTCATCGTCCTCCGTGCCCTGCGGATACCGGACCCAGCGGTAATAGGCGTCGACTTCATCATCAGACCCCTTCACGCCCCAGGTTATCGTTCCCGTGTTCCTGATATGCACCAGGGCTGAATATTGCTGCTTTAACTTCAGTGATGAAGGAAAGTCAATAAGCGTATATACGGCGCCGTAATGATTTGTTTGCTGGCGCAGGCCCAGCCTGGCGGCCATCTTCCCGCTGAAAAGCGCTGATCCGCCGAGGAACACCAAAAACAGCAGCGCCACAACGGCAAACGTGCTCCACACCCGCCGGCCGTAACCAAAGACGGCCGCCAGCAGCGCCCCGATTAAAAACGAGGCCGGCGTCGCCACCATGCCGCTGCGGGTAAAGGTGAACAGTTGCACCAAAAGAACAGCTGTTGTGCCGGCGGCGGTCGCCAGCGCCAGCCACCAGCGCTTGGTGCCACTCCTTTGCCGTCCTGTCAACCAGATCCCCAAAACCAGCGCCACCGGCAACGCCAGCTCCAGGTACATTGACAGGGCGGTAGGGTAAGGCAGAGTCGAAGCAACGCGAACGTTGTAAAATGCTCCAAATGTGCTAACTTCTTCCTGGAACGGGGATAAAATCTGGCTCCACGTCACAGGCATCAGAAAATTCTCAAACAGGCCGACAGCGGCAACAATCAATACTGCCGCCGTGACTGCGCCCGCCACCACCAGATGCGAGCCGGCTCGCCTCGGAAGACGCGAGATGCCAAAATAAACTCCCCCGGCATAAATAAAGCGCAGCGCAAATTTAAAAGCTTCAGTTTTATCTGCCGCTGCCGGCACCGAGATAAAATTGCTTGCCAAAAATAAAAGCACGGCCACATCAAGAGCGCGGCGCGACAGGAAAGAACGGACGCCGTCTCCCAGCGCCCAGGCGATGACGGTGAGAAAAAAGAGGACCGCCGCCAGCTTCGTGGTCGTCAGGTTAAAAAACCCCAGGTCGACGACGGGCTGGCGAACTTCAAAGGCAGTAAAGAAAACGGCGACAGAGGCGCCGGCGAGGACGAGCCTGGCGCGCCCGCTGATGGAGTCACTTCTTTGCGCTAGCGGCATCGCGGAGAATGTCAAGGGTCCTGGCCGCCGCTTTCTTCCAGCTAAACAGGGCGGCGCGCTCAAGCCCTTTTGCTTTCAGATTGGCAGCCAGGTCTTTGTCGCCCAGCACTTGCTTTATCTTGTCCGCCAGCTCATCGGCGTCCAGAGGGTTGACATAAAGGCCGGCCTCACCCACCACCTCGGGCAGAGACGAGCCCTGGGAAACTATGACCGGCGTGCCGGAGGCCATCGCTTCCAGCGGCGGCAGGCCAAATCCCTCATACAGGGAAGGGTAAATCAAAGCCGCTGCGCCACGGTAAAGAACCGGCAGGTCACGGTCGCGGACATAGCCGGTAATATGCACCTTCCCCAACAGCTCCCGCCGCTCCAGCTCATCAAAAATTGCCTGGGCCATCCAGCCCCGGCGCCCCGCCAGCACCAGATGCACATCAGGAAAATCACCGGTGACCTTGTCGAACCCTTTGATCAGCAGATTGATGTTCTTGCGCGGCTCCAGGGTGCCCACAAAGAGCAGATAGGGCTTGACGATGCCGTAGCGGTCCAGGGCTTCCCTGTCCCCCGGGCCGGTGTTGGGGCTGAACTCTTTTGAAACCCCTTCGTGGACGACCTCCACCTTGCGGTTGCTGACGTTCATTAATCTGATCAGATCAAGCTTTGTGTTATTGGAAACAGCAATGATGCGCCAGCTGCGCTTGACGGAAACCGGCACCAGGCTGCGCGTCCAGATGACATTGCGCAGCGAGTGGGTGCGGGGGAAGAGCTTAAAGGAGAGATCATGAATTGTCAGAACCATCGGGCAGGGTGCGGTAACTGCAAGCACAAAATTGGTGAAGAAGCAGACGTCGATCTGATGCTTTTTCAACAGCAGCGGCAGGATAAACTGCCGCCACGGCTCCTGATAACGTAAATGGCTGCGGACGATGACAACACCGGGCCTACCGGCCATGTCCTGCTCAAAGCCGTTATTGCGGTTGCTAAAAAGGTAAAGCTGCTCGTGCGGCTCCAGCAGGCCAACCATCTCATTGAGCACATTATAGGTATACCAGTCCACGCCGCTCTTGGTGGACTGGATAACAGATAAATCTACTCCAATTCGCATTTAATGAACACCAAATTTGTTTTTTCTGATAGGCAGGCATCGCTTGCTATGCCTTAACATGTTACCCGTTTTGTTACATGAATAAGTTGCAAGGCCTGCTTTTTTTATTCTAGCGGCTACTGGATTTTAAATCTACTTGCGGGCAAGAGCCTGCCGGGAAAGCCCAAGGGCGGCGGCCGTCTGCCCGGGCCGTTTCCATTAGCCGCTGCCGGTAGAGGCAAGAAAATTATTCAGTATTTGCTGATTTTGACTTTCGTCCAGCACCACGAAGTCAACGCCACCTATCATTTTTGGATTACCGGCCAGCACAAATTTGTGATTGCGCTCCGCCGGCGTGCGAAACTTGTCCCATCCCAGGCCAATCAGGTCCGTCATCGACATATCAGTGACCATATTGTCAATGATGGTTGGCGCCACCAATGGCATTTTGATTATATTTACGGGACTCGTCATCTTCTGCTCCAGCGCCTGCATGAACTGCTGTTGCCTCGCCATCCGGTGAAAATCATCATCGGAATACCGGACACGCACATAAACCAGGGCGCGGTTCCCATCCATGTGCTGCGGACCGGCATTAAAATGCACCTGGGTCCAGCCCAGGCCTTGCGGATATTGCGAATCGATCGCGCTGGGCACGTTGATGTCAACACCGCCGAGGCTGTCCACGATCGCTGGGAAACCGGAAAAGTCCATCTCGACAACATGATGAATGGGAATGCCGGTCAACTGCTCCACCACCTTGATCTGAAGCGCAGCGCCGCCGTAGCTGTAAGCAGAGTTAACCTTGCCCTGCCCGTAACCGGGAATATCTACGAGCGAGTCCCTGGGAATGGAGAGCTGTGAGATTGACTTGGTGCCGCCATCAACCCGCATAACAAGCAGCGTATCGGCCCGCGACGATTGCTCGCCGGGCCGCTTGTCGCTGCCGATAAAAAGAATGTTTTCAGGGCCGCCCGTGTAGGGCGCCAGCGCCTTAAGGGCCTGGGGATCCACCTTGCCGTTGCTGGCGGCAACGGCGCGGTCGAGCCGCCAGAAAGAGATAGCCGCCGCCGCCAACAGCAGCGCCAGGAGGGCCAACAGCGCAATTGCCACCTTCTTGCGCCAGCTGCGCCGCTGGCGCTGCGGGCGGCCGGGCCTGGAATCAGGCGCGGGTTTTGCCGCGGGCTCAGCGCCGGCGTTTAGCGGCTGGCTCCGCTTCAGGCGCGAACTCTTGTACTTGGTATAAGGTTTGTCTGGTTTTGACTCGTTTTCCAACTTTAACGCAATTATTAACCGACGCCGGCGGCGGGCATCCCGTTGAAATGGCCTTTTAAAATAGATTTTTAAGGCAAGACGCTGCCTGCAGTCTTGCAGGAAAAAGGCGAAGGTGCAAGGAACCCCGGCTGACGAAAGGCCGGCAGCAGCAAAAGGAGATAGATAAGAACTGGGCCGCCGCCTACAGAATGACAAACTGAAAGATCAGATGATATGCCACAACGGCGCCGTAGCAGGCTGTTACCGCCATCATGCCGTGGCGGGCCAGCGGCAGACGCCAGCACCGCCAAAGAAAAACCGCGCCGGCGGCGACCAGCACAGACTTCATCAAGATCGCGACAGCGGGACCCTGATTAAAAATGCCCGACATCAGCGGGTTTGCCTCCACGGCGCCCAGGGAAAGGGCGCGCCAGGTGAGCAGGGCGTCCAGCAGGTTAAAGACTACCAGCGCCAATGCCAGCAGTAGCGGCAGCGCTGCTGAAACCCTGGGAAGAACGGCAGCCCGGGGCATTGCAACAGCGTCTCCTGCCAACTGGAGCAAATTGGGAGCCGGGTCATGATAATAGCGCCGCTCCTGAAAGCGCGGGCGATAAGCGCCCGCCCGCTGCCTGCGCCTGTCTGGAATCAAGTGGCGGCATCGTTTGCAGAGTGCGTCGCACCCAAAACGGATGTTGCTATTTGCCGAGCAAACCAGCGCTGCTGCTTCCACATACCCTCCAAAAGCGGTTTTCTTGTTTATTTGTACCACTTGCGCCGGATTTACTCAATCCGCCACAAGGCTTTTTATCCCGCGGCTCTGGCATGCGCCGGCTAATTCCTCTGCTCATCATTGAAAACCACGGCGTGTTTATGTAAACTCGCTCCGCTTCCTGATCATGAATGCCACCTCTGAAAAAATTGTCATTGGCGTTGACCTGGGCGGCACCCATACTGCCGCCGGCCTCGTCAACGGGCGGCTCGAGGTTCTGGCGGCGGAGAAGCAAAAGACTGTCAAGTCGGACCAGGAAGCATTGCTAAAGAGCATCGTCTCCCTCGTGCGCGGGTTGCTTGACCATTCTCACGCCCCTGTTGCCGCGATCGGCTTTGGCATCCCTTCCATGATTGACCAAGCTCATGGCCGTGCCGTGATGTCCGTAAACATCCCCTTGGCCGACGTCGACTTTGTCACCTATATGCAAAACCGGCTGGAACTTCCAGTGTTTATCGATAATGACGCCAACGTGGCCGCGCTGGCGGAGCTGCGCGCCGGCGCCGCCCAGGGGGCCAAACAGGCGCTGATGATTACGGTCGGCACAGGCATCGGCGGCGGCATCATCATTGACGGAGAAATCTACCGGGGCGCAACCGGCAGCGCTGCTGAACTTGGACATATTGTCATTGACGTCAACGGACCTCCGTGCCAGGGAGCCTGCCCCAATAACGGCTGTTTTGAAACAATGGCCTCGGGGACGGCGCTTAACCGTTACGCAAAAGAGCTGGCGGCCGGGCAGCCCGGCTCGGCGCTGGGACGGACGCTAAAAGATGGCCAGGCCGTTGACGGGGCGCTGGTGTCCCGGCTGGCGCATGAGGGTGATCCCCTGTCCCTCCAGGCAATGGCGAAAATCGGTTTTTATATTGGTGTTGGCGTAACCAGCCTGGTTAACGTATTTAACCCCGAGGTTTTCGTGCTCGGCGGCGGCATCATGGAGGCCGGCGGCCTGATCCTGGACCCGGCCCTTGCATACCTGCGGGGGAAAGGCCTTAAACCCAACCGCGACATTGTCAAGGTCGTCAGGGCACGGTTTAGGGCAGAGGCGGGCATGATCGGGGCGGCCTGCCTGGCGCTGGATGCTGAAATTTAGCCCCTGGAATTTGCAGCCATGGTAAGTAGCCGGCCGTCCGGCGCCGGGACTTTGGCCTTCCTTCCCCTTTAGAATCTATCTCAGAAGGCTGTTCGTAGCGAGGCCGAGCGAAAAGACGATGGGCAAGGACGCAGGAGTAAAATGCCCGCAGCCGTACCCGTTGCGGTACGGCCTGGACTTTTTGCTCTTAAGGACGCCGCCCATCGCCTTTGCAGCCGGCCGCAGCAGAATATGTCTTTTGAGATAGACTCTAAGTCCTCAGCCCACGGCGGTGCCCCTCCCACTCCCGGCCGGCTGGTGGCTGTCTCCGGCCCGTCCGGCGCCGGCAAGGGAACTCTGATCGGCAAGGTATTGCCACGCCTCAGCAATACGGTTCTTTCCAAATCCGCAACTACCCGCCCCTGCCGTCCTGATGAGCGCCAAGGGCGTGAATACTACTTCCTCACGCAGGCAGAGTTTGAAAAGCAGGTCAAAGAGGGAGATTTCATCGAATACGTCAAGTATGGCTCTAATTATTATGGCACGCTTAAGAGTGAAGTCGAAGCAAATTTGCAGTCGGGACGGAACGTTATTGTGGAGATTGAGCTGGAAGGCGCCCGCAGCTTCCGCCGGCAAATTCCCGGGTCAGTCCTCATCTTCATCGCACCTCCTGATTTCGAGGAATTACGGCGCCGGTTGACGAAAAGAAGCACGGAAAGCACTGCCGCAGTTGACGCCCGGTTGGCCCGGGCCCGGGCAGAACTTGCGGCGCAGAGAGAATTTGATTACATTATAGTAAATGACTATGTTGATAAAGCGGCCGATGAACTGGAAAATGTGATCCGGACGGTTTTGAAGGAGGTTTGAGTTGAATAAGCCCAGGATAGACGCCCTGTTGAACAAGGTTGACTCCAAGTATGCATTGGTATCATTGGCGGCCAAGCGCGCCCGTCAAATTAATAATTACTATCGCAGCCGCGAAGAAGGCAGCATTGATGATATCCCGCCGCCGTTGATCGACACGAGAAGCAAGAACATCCTCACGATTGCCCTGGAAGAAATTGCGGCGGGCAAGATTTCGTATCGTTACCGCGTCTAAAGGACGCCGCCGACGGCCTTTGCAGCCGGCCGCGGCAGAATATGCCTTTTAAGATAGATTCTAAGCCGGCCGTCCCCAGAGCCCGGGCTTGTGGGCGGGCGCCCGCCGCTGACGGCGGTCGCCCGGCATGATGTTTCATCAGTACTCTTATTAATATGAGTCAGACAAGCCGTAAAATCGTTCTGGGAGTTACGGGCAGCATCGCCGCCTGCAAGTCGGTGGAGCTGGCCCGCCTGCTGGCGGGCGCCGGCCATGATCTGCGCGTTATCCAGACTGATGCCGCCCGTCGCTTTGTCGGTGAGGCGGCCCTCGGTGCTGTCAGCGGCCATCCTGTCGCCGGCCGCCTTTTTGATAACACGTCAGAACCAGTCTTTGCCCATATCGAGCTGGCCCGCGCCGATCTGCTGCTGGTGGCGCCGGCAACGGCAAACACAATCGCCAAGATGGCCGCCGGCATGGCCGACAACCTGCTTTTGGCCACGTATCTGGCAGCAGAATGTCCTGTTGTTGTCTGCCCGGCGATGAATCATCACATGTGGCATCACCCCGCCGTTAAACAAAATGTAAAACTGCTTATGCAGCGTGGCGTCACGATTATCCCCCCGGATGCTGGCGAGTTGGCCTGCGGCGAGACAGGAGACGGCCGCCTGCCGGAGCCGGAAGCCATTTTTTGCAGGATACAGCAACTGCTGGGTGAAGAAATAGTCGGTGATCTTGCCGGCCTGCGGGTGCTGGTCACAGCAGGCGGGACCAGGGAGCCAATTGATGCGGTCAGATTTATCAGCAACAAGTCAAGTGGGAAGATGGGGTTTGCCATCGCGGAGGCGGCCTGCATGCGGGGAGCGGCGGTGACGCTGATCGCGGCAAACTGCTCCTTGCCGCGCCGGGCGGGGATCCGCTACGTTGACGTCTCCACGGCGGCGGAGTTGCGGGCCGCCCTTGAGGCGGACGTTGACGCCTGTGATGTTCTGATAATGGCTGCGGCCGTTTCAGACTATATGGTTTCGGGCAAGCAGACAATGGGAAAACTTGAACGAAAAAGTAAAATTAACTTGCAACTGGTAGAAACCGGTGATATTGTCTCCAGCTTAGAAAGGAATAATACAAGTGGTCTAAAGGTGGGCTTCGCGGCTGAATACGGCGGGGACAAACTGGAGCGGGCGCGGCGGAAGCTGAGGCGCAAACAATTGGATATGATTGTATTTAATGACATTTCAAGGTCAGATATCGGATTCGAAAGCGACGACAACGAGATAACTATTTTGACCGGCGACGGCAAGGATGTCCATGTTGGCAAAACCAGCAAAGCTGAATGCGCGCACCGGATTCTGGATCTGGTGGCGGCCAAGGGCCGAGGACAAGGATGATCAGGCACTTTCAGTCCGAAGGACTGTCAGGCAGCCGGCCGGATGGGCCGGCGGGAAATAGTTGGGAAGCCCAATGGGGGCTTCAATCAGATCCCCGCAATTGCGGGGCGCGACAAGAGAGGTAGGGTTATGGATAAGATTTATACGGATCAGGATTTGTTAAACGCCCTCAAGAAAGCCAGCAGGGACGGGCTGATGGGCCCGACTTATCACGGTTATCTCAAGGGCCCAAACAGGCCCAGCGCCGAGGCCATCAGAGCCAGGTTTGGCGGCTGGACCAACGCCGTCCGCAAGGCAGGCATGATTCCGGCAGCGCGGCGGACCAAGGATGAAATGAAGCGACTGGTCAAGCTGGGCAAGGTTGATGCGAAGTATCCGGCCTTGCGGATGGGCATGAGCGTGCGTGAACTCAAGGTGACCGTTGGTCTTGAGAAGCCGCGCAAGCCTACGAAAGAACGCTATATTGATGAAGGCGCCCGCATCGCCAAAAAGCTGGGGCGCGCTCCCAATTTTCATGAATTTAACCGGTTCACCAAGACGGTTACCGCCTGGAACCCGTACCGGCTTTATGGCCGTGACTGGAAGGCCTTTAAACGGGATGTGGAAAAAGCCCTAAAACTGAAAGGCGCTCCTGTCAAGGCAAAAGCCAAGCCGAAGGCAAAAGCCAAGCCGAAGGCCAAAGCCAAGCCGAAGGCCAAGGCCAAGCCGAAGGCCAAGGCAAAAGCCAAGCCGAAGGCCAAAGCCAAAGCCAAGCCGAAGGCCAAAGCCAAAGCCAAGCCGAAGGCCAAAGCCAAAGCCAAGCCGAAGGCCAAACCGAAAGCCAAACCGAAAGCCAAACCGAAAGCAAGGGCAAAGGCAAGAAGCAGGAGATAATCAAGCCGACAAGTTTTGTTTGCAGGGGCGCAGGAAACTGCGCCCCTTGCGCTGCGCAGATTCTCCTTGTGTGTAGCGCATTCGTTTGGTATCTTCCAAAGTGGAATGTAATATCTGCGAGAGAGAGAATGCGCTGTCTTTGCCACAAAAAAAACGGCCGCCAGCGGGATGCACGCCCCGGGGGCGGGTTAGGGTTAAAGAAACACACACGCCGTCCGGCGCTTAGGACCGTCTTGTTTGGCATGCTTCTGGGCCTCGGGCTGGGGCTTTTGTTTGCTCCCAAGCCGGGACCGGAAACGATCAGCTCGCTGGCCGGGAAAAAAAGAAGGCTGATGGAAAAACTGATCCGGAAGCTGCCGGTCTAGCCGGCAATCAGAAGGCCTTTTTCCGGCAGATATTCCTGTTTTTCTGTTTCTCCGCGCCGCCCCTTTTTGCGTTGCCGGCGCCGTTCTGTCTTTTCTCGCTGCGTGCTATCATAATTTGGAATGACTCCTCCATTTTGCTTCATCTGATATTTCATGCCATCGCTTGACCAGATGAAAAACAGCGCCACAAAAGACACCAAAAACATCGGCGGCATCCGCCGGCTGCTTGCCTCTTTGCCGGACAAGCCGGGCATCTATGTTTTCCGGGACGCGGCGGGCAGGCCGCTTTACGTTGGCAAAGCTGCTTCGCTTAAAAAGCGGGTCCGCTCCTATTTCCGGGCAGGCGGCGCTCGAGACGAACGCATCGGGCGCATGCTCAGGCGCGTGCGCGACTTTGACTTTGTCGCCGCCGCCAATGAGACCGAAGCGCTGTTGCTTGAATCCAATTTTATCAAGCATCACCATCCTCCTTTTAACATCATGCTCCGCGATGACAAGTCGTATCCTTACGTGGCCATTACCCGCCGGGAGGAATTTCCGCGGGTGTTCCTCACCCGCAAGCCGCACCGGCCCGGCGTCGCCTACTTTGGCCCGTTCACAAGCGCCGGCAAGGTGCGTCAGACGCTTGAGATTCTCGGCAAGGTTTTTCCTTACCGCAAGTGTCACGGAACGAGGCCGGGGCGGCGCACCGGCAGCCCCTGCCTTAATTATCATATTGGCCTTTGCCTGGCGCCCTGCGCCGGCAAGGTGGATGCGGAAGCCTATGGCTGCTTGATTAAGCAGGTGGAAAGGCTTCTGTTCGGCCATGCCGGCAGCCTGGAAGCGGATATCGCCGGGTCCATGGAAAAAGCTGCCTCCGCCCGGCGTTACGAGGAGGCTGCTTTTTTGCGCAACCGTCTGCTGGCGCTCCGGCATCTGCTGGAGAATCAGCAGGCCAGCGCCGTCGGCCTAGGCAGCCTCGACGTGATTGGCCTCTTCAGTAAAGACGATCATGCCAATATCCAGGTGCTGCAGGTCAGGGACGGTCTGCTCAGCAACCGCCGCAGCTTTTTTCTGAAAAATGTTTCCGGCGAGGAACAAGGCGAGATCCTTGAACAATTTATCATTCAGTACTACTCGCTTCCCATTGGCCTGCCGGCCGAAGTAGTAGTGCCGGCGGATTTTGGCGAGCCCGAGGCCATCAGGATTTACCTGTCAAAGATAAAGGGCTCCAGGGTTGATGTCAGGCAGGCTGTGCGGGGCAAACGCCGCAAGTTGAGCCTGATGGCGGCACAAAACGCAGAGCTGGCCTTAAAGCAGGACATTCTCCGCGGAGAAGAAAAACGTGCCCGCCCCGCGCGCTCGCTCGCGGATCTCAAGGACAGCCTCGGACTTGACCGCCTGCCGCTGCGGATCGAGTGCTATGATATTTCCAATACGGCCGGCGTGCATTCGGCCGGCTCGATGGTGGTTTTTGAGGCCGGACTGCCACGCCGCAGTCATTACCGCAAGTTCAGTATTGGAGCAGCGGGTCCCGACGATTATGCCATGATGGCCGAAGTTATCCGCCGCCGTTTTTCCCGCAAGCGCCCCGGCCCCGGCGGGGCAACAAAAGCCGATGAAAGTTTTGCTGAGCTTCCCGACCTGGTCCTGGTGGATGGCGGCGCCGGCCAGGTCTCGGCAGCCACGGCGGCGCTGGCGGATCTGGGCCTGAGTGAGATTGCCGTCGCCGGGCTGGCGAAAAAGCGGGAAGAGGTATATTTGCCGGGCCGGCGCGGCCCATTGATCCTTCCGCCCGGCTCTTTCGGCCTGAGCCTGCTGATCAGGATCAGGGACGAAGCTCACCGCTTCGCCCTTGCTTTTCACCGCCAGCGCCGCGGCCGAGAGCTTTCCAGCTCCATTCTTGATGAGCTTCCCGGTGTTGGCCCTTCCCGTAAACGGGCAATCCTGGAGCATTTTGGCTCTCCCGAGAGGTTTATGGAAGCCGGCAGGGACGAGCTGGAAGCTGTCCCCGGCCTGCCGGCCAAAGTCGCAAGGGAGGCGTACGCAATTGTTCACAAATTGGGATAGGCGCAAACAATCAGGGCGGGCCGGCGCCGGCTGTTTGCGGCAGGTAACGGTAACGTATCCGACGCCTTTTGGACATGGCTTCCTGGTTTGGAGGGACGATTTGCTTGTGGCGCACCGGCTGCCTGACAGGCGGCGGCAAGCGGCGGCGGGAATCGAGGATGCGCCCGCCGGCGCCCGCGGCCTGGCGCAGTTGCTTGAGCAATATTTTTCCGGCCGGATTGCCAAGTTTGAAATTTCGGCTCTTCCCCTGCAGAGGTCAGGCTGGACGCGGTTTCAGGATAGCGTGGCCGAAGCCCTGGCTGCCGTCCCATATGGAGAAACCCGCAGCTACGCAGACCTGGCGGCAAGCGCGGGGCACAGGCGCGCATGGCGGGCAGTCGGCAGTTTCATGGCGCAAAACCCTTATCCGATAATTCTTCCATGCCACAGGATTATCAAAAGCGGCGGCAGCCTGGGGGAATATTCTGCCGGCGCCGCCTGGAAAAAAAGACTGCTTGAGCTGGAAGGGGCCAAAGAGCCTGTTTTGCGGCTCCAAGCCGAAGGCCTGGAAACTGTCACTATTAACAAATAGACTCTTGCGTGAGGTCAAGAATTAATCTTAAAGGTTTTTCGTAGCCTAATTATTTCCTGAACCGGGGAAAAACCGGCAGGCGTTATGGCATAGGAGGCAGAATGGCAGGCAAGACGCGGCGCCGTGGGCAACATGGCGTTGAGTTGACCTTGATCACGGGCCTCTCGGGGGCCGGAAAGTCACATGCGCTGGCAGCTTTCGAAGATGCTGGTTTTTTCAGCATTGACAATTTGCCGCCGCAAATGATTCCGGCGGCGGCGGAGCTGTTTTCCCATGAAGGCAGCAAGGTGGAAAAGGTCGCCGTGGTCAGCGACGTCAGGGGCGGGCAGTATTTCGAGGAGATCGACCGCTGCCTGAATGAGCTGGACAGCAAGGGCATGACATACCGCCTGCTTTTTCTGGAGGCTGCCGACGAGGTTCTCCTGCGGCGCTTCCAGGAAACACGGCGTCCCCACCCGCTCGCCCCGAATGGCAACATCCCCGAAGGCGTCAGGCGCGAGCGAAAGATGCTTGCCGGCCTCAGGCAAAGGGCGGAATGGGTTATCGATACCACTGAAATGAACGTGCATGAGCTCAGGAGCGGGATTGTCGAGAGCATTGTGCCGGCGGGCACGATGGGCCTCGTTGTTACCCTGGTTTCCTTTGGTTACAAGTTTGGGGCTCCTCTTGGCTCCGATCTGATATTTGATGTGCGATTCCTGCCAAACCCAAATTACGACCCCAAGCTGAAACCCCTCACCGGTGTTGACAAGTCGGTGCGGGACTATGTAATAAACACGCAGGCAAGCAATCTGTTCTTTGAGCGCCTGATTCCCTTGCTGGATTACCTGTTGCCCATGTATGTCGGTGAAGGCAAATCAAACCTCACAATCGGTTTTGGCTGTACGGGAGGACATCACCGCTCAGTGGCGATCGTTGAGGAGTTGGCCAAGCACTACCGCAGCCAGAGTTATAACATCATTATCCGGCACAGGGATATTGGCAAGGACTGAAAACCCGGATGGTGGATGGTGGACATTGGGTATTGGAGAACCCCTAAGAATCTATCTCAAGAGGCTGTTCGCAGCAGGATGTGCCTTTTGAGATAGGTTCTAAACCTTTAAAACTCAAGTGGGAACCCGGAAGCGCTGATCACGAACTATGAGTTCTAAAAATGGTCATTTTGACTCCGAGCCGGAGATTGTTGTTATTGGCGGCGGCACCGGGCTGGCCACGCTGCTGAGGGGGCTGAAGCGCTTGACCGGCAGGCTCACAGCGGTGGTGGCTGTTGCTGATGATGGCGGCAGCTCCGGCCGCCTGCGGCGGGAGCTGGACATTCAGCCACCCGGTGACATCCGCAACTGCCTGACCGCCTTGGCAGAAGACGAGTCGTTGCTGAGCAAGTTGTTTCAATACCGGTTCGAGGACGGCCCCCTTTCCGGCCACAGCTTCGGCAACCTGTTCCTGGCGGCGCTGACCAAGGTTACGGGTGATTTTGAGGAAGCGGTGAAACTTTCCAGTACTATTCTGGCGACCCGGGGAAAGGTTCTGCCGGCAACCCCGGAGACAGTTTCGTTAAAGGCTGAGCTTGAGGACGGGCGGCAGGTAGATGGCCAGTCAGCTATTGCCGGCTCGGGTGTGTCTTGCCGCCGCGTCTGGCTTCATCCTGATGGGGCCGCGGCGACGAAGGCTGCGCTCGAGGCAATCCGGGCCGCCGATATCATCGTCATCGGTCCCGGGAGCCTCTTTACCAGCATTATTCCAAACCTGCTTATCAAGGACATCGCCAGAGCAATTGGTGAGGCCGGCGGCCGGCGGGTGTTTGTTTGCAACGTGATGACCCAGCCCGGCGAGACGCTGGAATTTACGGCGGCTGATCACCTGGCGGCCCTGCTGGCTCATTCACAGGCGGGAATTGTAGACACAATTTTGGTCAACGGGGTCTCGCCTCCGGATGACGTTATCCAGCACTACCTGACGACCGGCGCCGGCCCGGTGCTGATAGATGAGCCGCGCCTGAAGCAGATGGGCGTGGATGTGGTACCGGCCGACGTCTGCTCAGCCGGGGATTATTTCCGTCACGATAGTGACCGGCTGGCGCATGCCATTATGTCACTGCTGTCACCGCAAAACTGACTTGGCGCTCTTGGTTCGGAATTCTTGCTTCGTAACGTTTCGTTTCTTCTACATTCCAGAATCCGTATTTCGCACTCGGCATGTCTTTTACAATAACAGTTAAACAGGAGCTCAACCGCGTCCGCGCCGAGCGGCCATGTTGCCGCACGGCTCAGCTTGCCGCCATGTTCCGGGCGGCAGGCAGCTTTCACATTAAGGGCCGGGAACGCTATGGGCTGGAGGCCTCTTTCAGACTCTCGGCGACTGCCCGCAGCGCTGTGGCGCTGGTAAAATCTTTCCAGCTTCCCGTTGAGATCAGGGTCAGGGAAGAAAAGAGGCTGCGCCGGCACAAGTGTTTTGAGATATATCTTGAGGGCGGCAGCCGCTTTGTCCAGTTTCTGAATGAGATCGGCATCCTTTCCGATGGAATGTCCTTGCGTAAAACCACGCCGCCGCGGGTGATCAAGCGCCAGTGTTGCCGAAGCGCTTTTCTGCGTGGTGCGTTCCTGGCGGGCGGCTCGGTGAGTGAGCCGGGCTCGTCGGCGCACCTGGAAATTTGTGCCGGCGGCGCGGCGTTCCTGGCGACCGTGCGCGAAGCCGCAACCGGGCTCGATATCAGCTTGAGCAAATCCGTTCGCAGGCAGCGCGGGTTCGTATATGCAAAAAACCTGCAGGTGGTGCGCGACTTTCTTGTCAGGACCGGAGCCCATGAAGCGGCGCTAAAGTTCGAGCAGCAGGCCATCATGGCGGCGGTGCGGGAGGATGCGAACCGCCGCGCCAACTGCGACCATGCCAACGCGGCCCGCTGCAGCAGGGCCGGAGCCCGCCAGGTGCGCGCCATTAAGGCATTGCGGCGCTCCGGCGCCTGGGATAATCTTGACCCTGGCTTGCTGGAAGTAGCTGAGCTGCGTTTGCTGCACCCGTCAATGACGATGATGGAACTGGGCCTCAAGGCGGCGCCGCCGCTTAGCAAATCTGCCGTCAATCACCGCCTCAGGCGGCTGCTTGAGATTGCCGGGCGCGGCCCGGCAGGCAACAAACAAGCACGGTAGGCCCAGGCTTTTAGCCTGTGCAGACACAACCAGAACGGTGGGCACAGGCTTTTAGCCTGTGCAGACACAACCCCTTTCTCGCCCTGCAAGCTTTCTGCCGCACCGGCTTTCTGGTAAAATTGCGCGGGATTTTATTTCCAGCTGCGCGGTCAGCACACAACCAAACTATCACCGGGAGGAAATTGTAATGTCGCTAAAAGTTGGCATCAACGGGTTTGGACGCATCGGCCGGAATTTTTTCCGTGCCGCCGCCTGCCAGAATGCTGATATCGAGATTGTCGCCGTCAACGATCTAACCAGCCCCGACACGCTTGCCCATCTGCTCAAATATGATTCAGTGATGGGAAGGTTCCCCGGAGCCGTAGAAGCCGGCCGAGACTCGCTCACTGTCGACGGCTGCGGCTTCAAGGTGCTTTGCGAGCGCGATCCGGAAGCTCTTCCCTGGGCGGATCTGGGCGCAGAAGTGGTAATTGAATCCACCGGTTTATTTTATGACCGTGCCAGCGCCGGCAAGCATCTGGCGGCCGGAGCTAAAAAAGTTATCATCTCATGTCCAGCCAAGGAGCCGGATATCACGATTGTGCTTGGCGTAAATGACGGCGCTTATGATAAAGACAAACACAATATCATCTCCAATGCGTCTTGCACCACAAATTGCCTGGCTCCTGTCTGCAAGGTCCTCTTGCAGGAGTTTGGCATCATCAAGGGGTTCATGACCACCGTGCATGCCTACACCAACGATCAGCGCATCCTTGACCTGCCGCACAAGGATCTACGCCGCGCCCGGGCGGCAGCGTTATCTTTGATTCCCACTACTACCGGCGCCGCCAAAGCGGTCTCCCTGGTCTTGCCGGAACTGACCGGAAAGATGGATGGAATGGCCATGCGGGCCCCTGTGCCTGATGGCTCGGTAGTCGACCTTGTCGCCATCCTTGAAAAGGAAGCTAGCAAGGAAGAAGTTAATGCGGCTTTTGCCGAGCATGCCGACCGCGGCGCCATGAAGGGCGTCCTGCGGTACATGGAAGACCCGATAGTGTCTATTGACGTTGTTGGTGATTCATTTTCATCGATCTTTGACTCCCAGGCAACGATGGTGCAGGGCAGCATGGTCAAAGTCCTCAGTTGGTATGATAATGAATGGGGATATTCCAACCGGCTGGTCGATCTTTGCCTGCGGGTGATCTAAAAGCGGATATTGGATAAACCTTCTTGAAAAAGACCGTCAAGGACATAGACGTTGACAACAAGCGCGTCCTTGTCCGGGTAGATTTCAATGTGCCCCTTAAGGGCGGACGTGTTGCTGATGACACCAGAATCAGGGCGTCGCTGCCGACGATAAATTTTCTGCGCAAGCACAACGCGCGCGTTATTCTCATCTCTCATCTGGGACGTCCCAAGGGATTGGAAAAAAACCTGTGCATGGATCCGGTGGCGGACCGCCTCTCCGGCCTCCTGGAGGCTCCGGTAATGAAGCTGGATGACTGCGCCGGCCCCGATGTGGAGTCCCGCCTGGCCGGGCTGAAGCCAGGTGAGGTTGCAGTACTGGAAAACAGCCGTTTTTTCCCTGGCGAGAAACAAAATGATCCCAAATGGGCAGAAAACCTGGCCAGGCTTGCCGACATCTACGTCAACGACGCATTCGGCACCATCCACCGCGCTCATGCATCCACTGCCGGTGTGGCGGCATATTTGCCCGCCGTCGCCGGCCTTCTGGTGGAAAGTGAGCTTAAGCAGCTCTCGCGCCTGATAAACAATCCCGAGCACCCGTTCGTTATCATCCTTGGCGGAGTCAAGGTTTCCGATAAGGTAGGGGTCATCAGCCGCTTTCTGGGTTTCGCCGACGTCATTCTTGTTGGCGGCGCCATGTGCTTTTGTTTCCTGAAGGCAGAAGGGGTTGACACTGGCGCCTCCAAAGTGGAGGAAGAGGCCGTTGGCGCTGCCGCGGCGGCCTTGGAAAAGGCGAAAGGGTCAAAGTGCCGCATCCTGTTGCCGGCCGATTTAGTTGTAGCCGGCCGCTTCGACGCCGCCGCTGAGACGATGGTAGTGGCGGCGGACCGGATCCCCTCAGGCTGGATGGGTCTTGACATCGGTCCTGCCACGGTCACCGCCTTCACTGCTGAGATCGGGGCTGCCCACACTATTTTTTGGAATGGCCCCATGGGCGCATTTGAAATGGAGCCGTTCGCCGCCGGCACACGCGCGGTTGCCGAGGCTGTGGCCTCTGCCGGCGCCCTCACAGTCACCGGCGGCGGCGACACCGTGGCGGCGGTGAATCAATTTGGGGTGGCCGGCCTGATTGACCACGTCTCCACCGGCGGCGGCGCCGCGATGGAATTTCTGGAAGGGAAGGAGCTGCCCGGTATCTCGGTGCTCGCCGACAAGTGAGGATTAAAAATCTATCTCAAGGCACTATCTCAAGGCATATTCTGCTGCGAACAGCCTTTTGAGATAGATTCTAACAACTTTTGTTAATGGATCTCGTCTGATCGATCACAAATTGTAATAGGCTACCCCTTTTAATTTTTACGAAAAGTGGTATATAGTTATAAGCAGCCCCAAGGAGTCGGAAAGGCCTATTGGAGGTCAACGCGAAAGCGTTAAGTCGAGGAAATGCGGAACCAAAAAAGCCGCAAAGTCCGATGAAACTTAACGAAAGCGAAAACCAGGGATAATAGGCAGTGAAGGTTCCTTGGGGTTTCTCTTGCCTCTTTTTAGCTGTTGCCGGGTGTCCTCTGTTTTTCCCGGGCGCGCTTTCGGTGCGGGAAGCCGCTGGTCATCCCTGATTCCCGGTTTTCACCCCAGCTAATTGCCTTTCATGTTGTCACTCTTCTTTTTCTGACATACAATCCTGGAGTCATATCCTTTTAGAATCTATCTTAAAAGGCAGTTCGTAGCGAGGCCGAGCGAAAAGGCGATGGGCAAGGACGCAGGAGTAAAAAGCCCGCAGTCGTACCCGCTGCGGTACGTCG
Organism: Actinomycetes bacterium; assembly: GCA_021790115.1. Classification (GTDB taxonomy): domain Bacteria; phylum Actinomycetota; class Thermoleophilia; order BMS3ABIN01; family BMS3ABIN01; genus JACWAD01. The sequence continues at coordinate 41,250 of JAJYIM010000011.1, forward strand.
AGGACTTTTTGCTCCGAGGACGCCGCCCATCGCCCTTGCAGCCGGCCGCAACAGAATATGCCTTTTGAGATAGATTCTTAGCTGCACCGGAAACTATAGCCCCTATTCGCTCCCTGCCAATGTTGAGGTGGGTTTGGGTTTGATTTTATCCAGCGTCCGGAATCCAGCATCCGCTTTACGTCGGCTCTTCTTCCTCGGTCTGGGTCATTACGAAGCCGGTGTCCGGCTCCTCCACCCTGGCTCTCTTTCCGTAGACCTTTGCCTCCAGCACCGCAATGCGGCGCCCCAGGTCATCAACATGTGTGCGGCCGGCAATGCCCATCGCCCGCAGCGTATCCTGGTAGGCGTCGGAGAAACGGCCCGCCACCTGGGAACCCTCTCTTTCGGCGCTTGCCACCGCTTGATCAACAATTTTCTGGCCCTCTTCCCTGGTTAGCTGGCCCCGCTTGACCATCTCATCCACCAGCTCGTTAATTTTCTCCCTGGTCAGGGACGCCGCGCCAATTCCCAACAGCAGTATTTTTTCTATCAAGCTCTCGGCCATTGGCTCCTCCTTTCGGGATACGCATTAACCAGACATTTTATTCTTTATATCAACAAACTGCCCATCAATCCATTTGTGGATGTCATTATGTTTGACCGTGTTTTTAATCATACCCGCCTGCTGCTTTTTCTCATCCTCGGTCATGGTGAGAGCCTGGTAGATGGCCTGCGCCTGATTCTCCAGATCAAAGGGGTTGACGGAGATGCAAAATTCGCCCAGCTCCTCGTGGGCGCCGGCATTTTCTGAAAGAATGATGACGCCGTTACGCTCATTGACAAGCCCCGCCTCCTTGGCAATCAGGTTCATGCCGTCATAGATGGCGTTGACCATCAGCACGTCGAACTGTTTGTATGCAGCCACGGACCGGTTAAAGTTGTCCTGCATGCGCAAGTCGATAGGCATCCAGTTGGGAGCGCCGTGCTTGGTATTAATTACCTCGACGACCCGCATGATCTTCTCGCGGTACTCGACGTACTCTTCCACATCTTCCCGGGAAGGCTGCAGCAGCGCCAGGAAGCTGAGGCGCTGCTTGAATTCGGGGTGCTGGTCCAGGAACAGGTCAAAAGCCTTGAAGCCACGGACGATATTCTTCGACAGGTCCATGCGGTCAACGCGCAGGAGCAGGTACTGCCGCCTCAGCTCCTTGATCTTTTCTTCCTCCGCCAGCACCGGGGCGCTGACGGCCAGGCGCTCGAACTCCGCGCAATCAATGGAAATCGGGTAGGCCCGCACCCAGACCTCCCGGCCGCCGGCAATCACGGACGAATTCTGGTGATCGGCCTCGAGCCCGAGCAGTTCCTCGCAACTGACCAAAAAATTGCGCACGTAACGCCTCGTATGGAAAGCAACAATGTCGTTGGCCAGCAGGCCACTGATGATCGCGCTGCGGATCTGCCTGGGCAGCACCCGCCAAGAATCCGACTGGGGCCAGGGGATGTGAACAAACTGGTGCAGGAAAGCGTCGGGATGCCGGCGGCGCACCAGGCCGGGACATGTATAGAGGTGGTAGTCATGAAACATCACTACCGGCCTTTCTCCGCGGCGGCGCCCAAGCTCGTCCGAGACAGCATCGGCAAATTGCCGGTTCACGACCAGGTAACCACGCTCCCAGGCCTCCATCTCGCTTTGCCGGATATCGGGGGCAACGGACAAATCCCAAAGGTAGTGCTGAATGAACCAGATCATGGGATTAGCGATGATGCTGTAATAGAGATGGTAGGTATCCTGGTCAATGTTGACAAACCTGAGGCCAAGCCTCTGGTCCGCGTGGCTAACATTTACGCGGCCGCCGCCGGCCCCGAGGCTGACCTCAGCATCCTCTGCCGTCATGGCGCTGGCGATCCAGGAGACGTCACAGGAAGCGGCCACTCCCAGGAGGGCTGTTACCAGTCCGCCGCCGCCGCGGACCGTTGTCAGCTCTCCTGATTCGTCACGGGTGTACGAGATCGGCCCCCGGTTGGACACCAGAATCAGCTCGTTTTCAAAAGGGCACTGTTCCATAATCATCCAGAAGCCCGTGGCTGTGCTATCCCTCCATCTCCACGAACAGCTTCAGATAATCCCGAAGCAGCCTGGGAGCAAGAAAATGGGCGCGCACGTGCTCTTTCCCGGCCCGGCCCATTTCCCTTGCCTCTTTAGGGTGATCGAGAAGCCACATGCAACGCTCGGCGCACTGCTCCACGGAATCAACCAGGAAGCCGGTCTTGCCATCTTGAACCTGGGTCGGGATGCCGCCGACGTTGCCGCCGATAGTAGGCTTGATCTTCCACAGTGCTTCGCTTACCGTCAGCCCAAATCCTTCCCGGATCGACTTTTGGATGACGACGTCTGCCCGCGACTGAAAAGCATTAACCTCCAGGTTGCCCACGTTATTAAGATTTGACAAGATGAGCACGTCGCTGTCATCGCCCGCATGCTCAACCGTGTTGGTGAAGAAACTCCATCCTTCCGGGTCGTCCGTCGCCATCGACCCCACCAGCGCCAGCTGAACGGAGGCAAACTCTTTTTTTACCATCTTGTAGGCATCGATCACGCCCAGCGGGTCTTTCCAGGGGTCAAAACGGGAAACCTGTAAAAGTAGCGGCGGGCCGGGCTCCAGCCCGAACTGGCTGACGACGTAGTCGGCATCTTCCGGCGATAACGCCATGTTTTTTGTCGACAGCGGATCGATCGCGGGCATGAATATGCGCACGGGAATCTGCAGGCCGGAGAAAATATATTTATCGATGCTGAAAATAGCGGCATCATAAAGCTGGATATAAGGAAGCAGGTAATCAGCAAGCTCCCGGTGCGGAGAAGACGTATCGATATGGCAACGCCAGATCCACTTGGCTCCCAGGTCGCCGGCAAAATGACGCAGCAATAACGGCTGCGGATCATGAACGACAATGAAATCAAAACTGCCGCCCAGCGACTGGGTGGCGGCGCGGCTCTGCTCTTCATAAACCTCTCTTTGAGCCTGCTTCAGGCCGGCGGGGCTGCCCTGGAGGCAGTTGTGGATGACCTTGGTCGCTTCGTAAAATTCCTGGGGCGCCATGATGACACGCCAGTCAGCGTCCAGGCCGACATCCCGCATTAGCGGCACCAGCGTATAAAGAATCTCGGCGACGCCGCCGCCAAACGAGGTGGCGTTGATGTGAAGGATCCGCTTCCCTTTGAGAGATTCGGCCAGGCTCCTGATTTCTTCAATCAACGGTTTTATCACCACGCTTTGATAGTCGGCCAATGACTTATGGCCTACATGAACTTCTTGCAGCAAAAAGCATCCTCCTCAAAAAAAAGCGAAATCCATTGAAGTCAATTTGCCAGGCTGGCGCGTCCGGTTTCACCGGGAATTATTGGCGGCCCGGATACTTCGCTTTAACCGCCTGCAGGCTTCAACTTCCCTCCACCCGCGCTGGCAGTTTGTACGATATTTAAATCTTCACCGCAGAAGCCGCAGTAACCTTCTCTGACGTTCAAGATTTCTGTCCGGTAACCGTCCCGGCGAATAACCACGCGCCTGCAGTTTGGACAAACGGTATTCTCGCCCAAGTGGCCGGGCACATTGCCAATGTAAACGAACTTGAGCCCCTCCTCGCGCCCGATCTCCATTGCCCGCTCCAAAGTATCAATCGGCGTTGCCGGCAGGTAATCCAGCTCCAGATAAGGGTAAAAACGGGTCACGTGCCAGGGAGTCTTCTCTCCCAGCTTGGCGGCTATCCAGGCGGCAATGGAACGCAATGTGGCTTCATCATCATTGATAGTTGGTATTATATTTGTTATTATTTCGACATGGCAGCCATGCCTGTGCTTGGCGGCAACCGCGGCATCGAAAATAGGCTCGATATTCCTCAGTTTTGCCAAAAACCGGTATGTCTCCGGCTTGAATCCCTTGATGTCAACGCGGTAAGCGTCAAGCAGCGGCCCCACCAGGTCCAGAGCTTCTTGAGTAATATAGCCATTTGTGACAAAGACGGTGTAAAGATGCGGCTGCTGCCCGTGGCAGGCACGGGCGCCGTCAATCGGGTATTCCAGCCAGATGGTTGGCTCGTTATAAGTCCAGGCGACGCCCTGGCAATTAGTGTTTTCCGCGATAACAGGCAGTTTTTCCGGCGGCAGGTCACGGAGCTGACCGCCGTCTTCCAGGGCATCGGCATGCGCGATCTGCCAATTCTGGCAATGGACGCAACGCATATTGCAGCCAAGGGTGCCTAGCGACAACACGCTGGTGCCGGGATAAAAATGAAAAAGCGGCTTCTTCTCAATCGGGTCGGCCACCACCGTGCAGACTTTGCCGTAAATGAGAGTATAGCATTTGCCGCCAACGTTCTTCCTGGTTTTGCAAATTCCGAGGCGCCCTTCGGCAATGATGCACAGGCGCGGACAAACGTAGCATTTAACCTTGCCGTCGGGGCGGGTTTCGTATAAGAGTCCTTCGTGAAGATTAGTGGTCACTTGACTAAAATTTCCGCTTGATAGCATTAGTGGTTGCTGCCCTTTAGGGGGGCTTTCCAAACTTGGAGCCCGTCGCAAAAGACCCATCCTGCTGCGGCGGCGCAGCGAACAGCCTACCCCGGCAGGCGCCCGGCTTTCAACTTGGCGATTCCCGCGTCCACGGCGGCAACTACCTTCGCTGCCAATTGAGGATTGGACGCTGCTATGCAGGACATCTGGTACTCCGCCGCCGATCCCAGCAGCAGGTGCCCGTTCAGCGAGCACCCCCGTCCATCGGCAAAAAATGCCCCGCTTTCCCTGGCAATCAGCCCTGCTGCAGCCAGATCATGAGGAGAATTGTTAAGGATTGCCCCCTTGCCCACTTCCTCAAAAAGAACTCTCGTCTCTGGAACCTCGTCAATCATCCTAGGCCCGATGTCAATGTAGGCATCAAGCTGTCCGGTGAGGATGCGGGTGATAGAGAACGTGGCGCTGCCCAGGTCGAAGACGGCGCCGTCAACGGACGACATGTCAACAAGATCTCCGAGAACCTCAAGGAGCGCCCGCGCCGGCCGGCCGCGAAAACCGATTGTCCAAAAAAGGCGGGCAAGCTCAGTATTCTCTGACAAGACAACCGGCACCGCCTCGCCTGCGGCAGTTGTGATGGAAACGCCGCCGCCGCGCACGGCTGTAAACAGGCAGCCGCTCTTAATCTCTCGCAGGCAGCCGAAGACAACGTCACCCATCGTTGGCTCCTGTTTGAGCTCCGCTACCGCTATCGAAACCATGGCGCCTTCCAGTCCCGCGGCCGCGGGCCTGGTGCCATCGACAGGATCGACAATCAGGATATGCTCGGGCTCGCCAAACTTGAGCAACCCCCGGTCTTCAGAGTACATCGCCACGTTGGCTCCCTGCTCCTGCAGGTAACTGACCAGGAAGTCCTCCGCCAGCTCGTCAATGGCGAATGTGACATCGCCGCCGACAGCCGTGCCGGCATGAGCGCGAGCTTCCGCCCGGCCCAGTTGCGGCAAAATCTTTTTCCTGATGGCCGCCGAGAGGTCGACCGCCAGCGCTTGCATGTTGATGGAGGCGCGGGTCACGGCGGATAGTATACATTATTTCCCAGGACACAAAGGATGCGCCAGCGGCGCAGCATAGAGCGCCTGCGTGTCCCCGGCAACCCATGTTCCTCAGGATGCGCCCACGATCGGGAAAACTGTCTTCTTTATCCGTTCGATAGACTCACGGGCGGCGGCGCGGGCTTTTTCACGCTCCTGAGCCGGAACCGGCGGTTCTTTTTCCTTTACCAGGAAAGTGGGCGCGGGACCTTGCTCAAAGCGGGCGCACTCCCGGCGCCACTCTTCAGGAATACGATCATCCAGCCGCCTGCCGGCCATCACGGCCATCAGGATTGTCCAGGCGCGGGGCACGGTTGTATAAGACTGATAGCCGCCGCCGCCAAGCGCCAGCCAGCGGCCGCCGGCCAGCTCGTGAACAAGCCGGTGCTGCAGCCGGAAAAGCTCCTGAAACCCATCCATTGTCAGGGAAAGGTGTGAAAGCGGGTCAGACCAGTGGGCGTCGCAACCGTTTTGCGTTAAAAAGATGCCGGGCTGAAACGCCCGGGCCAGCGGCACGACCAGCTCATTAAATACCTCAAGGTAGACATCATCGCTGGAAAAGGGAGAAAGCGGTACGTTTACGGCATATCCCTTGCCGCCGCCCTTGCCGATATCGCCGGCAAACCCGGTGCCCGGGAACAAATACGCGCCAGATTCGTGGATGGAAATCGTCAGCACCTGGCTGTCGCCTTCAAAAACATATTGCACCCCGTCGCCGTGATGCGCGTCGATATCCAGGTAAAGAACCCGGGCGCCGTAGCGGGCCTTAAGGTCGGCAATAGCGATAGCCGGGTCGTTATAAATACAAAAACCGGAAGCCTTCGCCTCCAGGGCGTGGTGGAGCCCGCCTCCCATATGAAATGCATGGTCCAGACTGCCGTCCATGATCATCCGGCCCGCCTGAAGCGCTCCGCCCACGGCAGTAGCGGCAGCCGCGTGCATGCCGGCAAAAACGGGGTTGTCGCCGGTTCCCAGGCCCCAGCCGGGGGCGGCCAGCTCCTCGGCCCCGGGGGCGCTGAGCTCCTTAACCTTTTCTATGTAGGCAGGATCATGAACAAGTGCAAGCTCATCGTCTGTAGCCGGTCCAGGCTCAACCAGCCGCACATCATCAAGCAGTCCGTAATCGCGAATGAGCTCATAGGTCAGGGCCAGCCGCACCGGCTTCATTGGATGCCAGGGACCGAAGTCATATTTTTCGTAGCTGTCGCTGTAGATGAGGGCGCAGGAATGAGACACGGGACGGTTCAAAGTTCAAAGTTCAAAGTTCAAAGTTCTTAAAAATAATATTTCATTTTAATTTTTTGTCAATGAGACGAGAACGGCGGGGAATCAAAAAAGCGCAAATGCGCAGAGACGCGCCGGGCGCGTCTCTGCAAAGGGCATTCCTGCTGGAGCAAACAGTTTAGCCTAAGAATCTATCTCAAAAAGCATATTCTGCTGCGGCCGGCTGCAAAGGCGATGGGCGGCGTCCTCGGAGCAAAAAGTCCTCGACGTACCGCAGCGGGTACGACTGCGGGCTTTTTACTCCTGCGTCCTTGCCCATCGCCTTTTCGC
>JAJYIM010000050.1 GCA_021790115.1 Actinomycetes bacterium
TAGAGTTATAACAACTGTAAGCCGGTTTGACAGTGATGTTTGCCTGGAAACAGGCTCGTGAATTGCTAAACTGTCCGCATAAGCTGTGCAAGACGCACCAAAGCAGAGGCAGCCTTTAACCTCCCCGGCTGCCCCTGCTTTTGCTGTGCAGCACAAGCGGCTTAAAAAAACCGCGGTTAAAACGGATTAAGCTCTGGCTTTCCGGGTAAGGAAAAATCCGGTCCCCAAAAGCGCCGCGCCCAACCCGGCGTACAGAAATACGTCAGCGCCGGTCTTGCCGTTGCTCGCAGTGCCTGAGCTGCTTGAGCTGGTGCCCGAGCTGTAGCTGGTTCCGGAATAGCTGCTGGTTCCGGAGCTGCTGGGCGTTGCCTTGGGCGCTGAGCTTCCGGAGCTGCTGGGCGTTGCCTTGGGCGCTGAGCTTCCGGAGCTGGGCGCCGGTGACGACGTGCCTCCGCCGGATGCCGCCAAGGCCTGACTTGCCGCAATCAGCATGGAAACGACCATGAGCCCAATGACTAACAACATGAAAGCCTTTTTGTTCATTTCCCACCTCCCTTCGACCTTTACAAGCCATTATATAACTTAATTTCCAGCTTGTTTACTGCCCCGCACAGAAATCTATTTTATACACTAGCATTTATATTTTCAACAACAAACCTTCTTTCTCCAAAGTCTACTTTCGCCGCTCTTTCAAATACCTTTCTTTGTCTGGAATGATCGGCGGCACTGATTATACGCAACGCACTGATTATACGTGGACCTGATAGACAATAATGCGGTCCTGGATTGCGTCTGAAAACACGATCGGCAGGGAACCCATCCGGTTTGTGTAAAAACCGGCCCCGGCCCAATAGTTCCAGATCCGGAAGGGGAACGAATCGGCCGGCTCAATTCGCAAAATCTCGCTGTAAGACGCCCGGGGCCATGGAGTTGCCGGACCAGCGAGCGTTGAAAAGATCACAAGATCACCTGTATGAAGATCGGCCTTGTTAGTCAGCTCTTTAAAGCCCTGCTGTTCCAGGTAATACCGGAAACCGAATTCGCCCCGGAAATAAACATTTCTTCCCAGTTGATTTTGCCGCCCGTACTGTTGTCCCAACTGCTGCGCCACGGCGGGATACACCGATGCGGAGCGGTAGTCGGCAATGGAAGCAACCAGGCCGGCTGCGAGAGTGAAAAAAAGAGTTGTAATGATGAACGAACGCCGCCAATGCTGATGCTTGATCCACAACGTGTCAAATTCCCTCACAAAAAGCAATATTACAGGTGGGAACGTTAACAATAGATGCCGCACAGAGACGTACGGCACCAATAACAAGAGATAGATCCCCAAGGTTGATGCGAACCAGGCCAACAAAAACAGGCCATTTCTGGAAGCCGCATCTTTGCGGACAAAAAAGGCGCCGCCGCTGACGACAACTTTATAAACAATGACAACGCCGGTAAAAGTTAGCAGAATGACCTGAATTGACATAAGCAGGCTTCCGTCCAGCGCCGCCCTGTTTGAGAAAAAAACGAGGGCGACCGACGCCCCCAGAGCCGCAACGGCTACTGCCAGGTTTTTCTTTCCGCGCAGGAAGAGAAAAAGCACCGACAGTGGGAAAATAGCCGCGCCCGCCAGGGAGACAAGTATGGCATCCGGTTTCAGGCCGGCGTCTGAAAACCCGGGCCACTGATAGTCCTGGCCTCTGAATTTGTATGACACTGCCGGAAGCCTCCCGTAGATTTTATATGTAATTATCAGCCAGGCGATACCGGCGGCTGCCAGCAGGACAAAAGGCAGAAATCGTTTCAGGCCGCGGTCATTGCTTAAAAAACCGTAGAACAGGAGCGCCGGCACGAGGCTGAGAGTCTGATAAGCGGTGAGTGCGGCAAATATCATGGCCACACCGGAGAAGATCAGCAGCCGGCCATCTTTGCGGTCGACACCGTAGATGTAAAGAACTGCTGCGGCCAGGGCCAGCGATAGCCCCGGGGCGTCATCCATTAGCGTATGCGACATGACCAGAAAGCCAGGCGTTAAGATAAGCAGAAGGGCGGCGATCAGTGGACGGCCGGTGAACCTGCGCCCCAAAAAGTACATTGACACGGCGCCTATCAGCGGAAAGATGAGGTACAGACCATGGAACAGGGCTTCGCTTTCACCAGCGCCGGCCCTGAGAAATGTTCCCAAGTATGTTGTTAAAAAAGGTCCATGGGGATCATGATAATTCTTGATAAACTTGCCGTCGTAAGAGTAATTGTGGATGACTATGCCAACGAGCTTGCTAGAAGAGGCGCGCGCGAATGCGACAAAGTCGCGGTCATCCTGGTTAAACGGCTGGTTGATAAAAGGAATGGTAAGAGCAAGAACAGTCAGGGCCAAGGTCAAGACCGGCAGCAGACGCATCCAACGATTTTGAATGGTTTGTTGCAATTTTATATTAAATCAGCGGCTTTAAACCGCTAAAAATGCAACCGGGAATTCCTATCAATTCCCGGGGCGTTAATTGGCGGGAGTCAAACACGGTACTGACATTATAGTGAAGATCCATGACAAGTTCCCGCAAAGACAGCACGGCAAAAAACATTTCCCCCGGGCAAGCGCCACCACTATGGCGCATATTTGCCTCCTTTCTCCGCCTCGGGCTGACCGCGTTCGGCGGTCCGGCAATGGTCGCCTACATCAGGGAGATGTCGGTAGTGCGCCGCCGCTGGCTGGAGGAAGACACGTTCAAGGACGGCGTGGCGCTGGTGCAGGCCGTTCCCGGCGCTATGGCAATGCAGGCTGCCGCCTACGTGGGACTGAAGGCCAGGGGCGTCAGAGGCGCGCTGGCAAGCTACATCGGCTTCGGGCTGCCTGCTTTTGTTCTGATGCTTGCTTTTTCCATCCTCTATACCCATGCGCACGGCCAGCCGGCGGCTGTCTCCCTGTTTGCCGGACTCCAGGTTATCGTTGTTGCCATCGTCGCCAACGCAACTTTTACTTTCGGAAAGGAAATACTGACTGGCTGGCGCGCCGTCCTCCTGGCTGCCGCTGCAGGCCTGTTGCTTTGGCTTGGCGTCAGCCCGTTTTTTGTCATTATTGGAGCCGCGTTGGCAGGGATAACATTATATTTCAACGTTTCTGGAGAAAAGGCGGTGGTCGGGCCGGCGCCGCGATCCCGCTTTAACCCGGCCCCGGTGGCGCTGCTGTTTGGCCTGCTGGCCGCGGCGATGGCAAGCCTCTTTGTTTTTCGGCGACAGCTGTTTTATCTTGCCGAGCTCATGCTCAGGATCGACCTGTTTGCTTTTGGGGGCGGTTTCGCCTCCCTGCCGCTGATGCTCTTCGAAGTCGTTCATGTGCATAGCTGGATAGACAGCAATACATTTATGAACGGGATCGCCCTGGGCCAGGTCACGCCGGGGCCGATCGTGATGACAACAACATTTGTCGGCTACCTGGCATTTGGCCTGGCGGGAGCCTTCGTGGCCACAGCCGCTGTTTTTACGCCCTCTTTTCTGACCATCGTTGTGGTCACGCCTTTTTATGACAAACTTAAAAGCGCTCCCTGGTTTTCCCGGGCAACCAGGGGGATCCTCGCTTCCTTTGTCGGCCTGCTTGCCTACGTGACTCTGAAGTTTGCCCTGGCGGTGCCGTGGAGCCCGTTAAAAATAGTGCTGGCAGCGGCGGCGCTGGCTGCGCTTATCAAAAAGGTTGACATCCTATACGTGGTATTGACGGGGGCAGCCGTTTCGTTGTTGCTGCTCAGGTGACGGGGATGTATTCTATGTTGATGAGCCGGTCTAAAAATAAAAATCGCTTTGCCGGCGTCATCAGGCACGTGCCGCACGAGGGACTGGGGCTGATTGAGCAGTCGCTCATTGATGCTTCTATAGAATTTAAGTATTTTAGCCCCGATGCTTCCGGTCTGAGCCAGGCCGGCTTTGACATGCTGATCATTATGGGCGGACCGGCAAGCGTTTATGATAATTATCCGTGGCTGCAGCAGGAAACCGGCATAATCAAAAGGGCTGTGGCACAACAGGCGCCGGTGCTGGGCATCTGCCTGGGGGCGCAGTTGATTGCGGCGGCGTTGGGAGCAGAGGTCATGCCCTGCGCCGGCAAGGAGATCGGCTGGTATCCGCTTGCGCCAACGCTAGCAGCCGGGGACGATCCGCTCCTGTCCTGCTTGGGCGTGGCAGAAACAGTTTTCCAGTGGCATGGGGACACTTTTGCGCTTCCTGCAGGCGCTGAGCTGCTGGCTTCCTCTCCCCTCTGTCCTCATCAGGCATTCCGCTTTGGCCGCGCTGTCTATGGTCTTCAGTTCCACCTTGAGGTTACTGGCGCAATGGTTTCCGACTGGCTTTCCGTCCCCGGCAACCAGGTGGAAGTCAACGCCCTGCGAGGCGAGGCGGGGGCAGCCGAAATCGAATCCGACACAGGCCGCTATTCAGCCCGGCTGCAGGCCCTTGGCAAGGATGTCTTTGATGCATTCACAGCTCTTTAGGATCCGTCGAAGCTGGCTCTCTTTTGATTTTCCCCCGCGCCAACGAGGCAAAGATTCCCAGGAAACAGGAAACGGTAAAGATAACAAACGAGATGCGCAGGCTTTTTAAAAACAGCGGGTAGGTGCCGCCGGCGATCTGCCTGTTTCCCAACAGAACGGCGAAAATAGAAAGGGCAATGCCCATGCTGACGCTCTGGCCGATAGTGCGCATCGTGCCCACTGTGCCGGCAGCCACCCCGTAAAATCTTTTTTCCACCGAGCTCATAATGGCGTTCGTGTTGGGAGAGGAAAACAGCGCAAAGCCGATGCCCAGGAGCACGAGGTCCGCGACGATAAGCGCCAGCGCCGTCCCTGCCGCCAGGAAGATGAAGAAAAAGAGGCTCACGGTTGTGACCGCCATTCCGGCAGAGGCAACAACAATCGGTTCAATCCGGTCCGAGAGCCGGCCCGCGAAAGGCGAGAGCAAAGTCATCGTCAGCGGCTGCGGCACCAGGATAAGGCCGGCAGCAAACGGACTGTAATTTTTTGTGTACTGCAGGTAGAGGCTAAGCAGAAACGTCACGGCAAATGTGGCGCTGTAGTTTATCAGGGCGGCAATATTTGAGAAAGCAAATATAGTGTTGTGCTGAAACAGGCTTATGTCAAGCACCGGATATTTCACGTGCGACTCCCGCCAGGCAAACAAGGCCACCGCCAGCACGCCGGCGGCGACAAAAGCCGCTCCCGCGTAGGCAGTCTCACCGAAGAGTGACAGGCCGTAGATAACAAGCACCAGCATGATGCTGTAAATCGCGGCGCCGGCAAGGTCAAATTTTTCACCCTTGGCGCCGGCCCATTCGCCTTTGAGCTTCCAGATCACCAGCGCCAAGATTAGCGTGCCCAACGGCACGTTCAAAAGAAACACCTGGCGCCAGCCCAGATAATCTGTGATAAAACCGCCGATGAAAGGGCCAAACAAAAGCCCCAGGTAAACGGCGGCTACGTTTATTCCCAGCACCCGGCCCCGCTCCTGGGGCGGATAAACAGATGTGAGGATGGCCACGCCCGTGCCGACGGTCATGGCGGCACCAATCCCTTCCACCACGCGGGCTGCTATCAGCATTGCCGCCGAGATTGACAATGCCGCCATCAGTGACGAGGCTGTGTAGACAATCATCCCGTAAATGAAGATGCGCTTGCGGCCATGAATATCGGCGATACGCCCGAACGGCACCAAAAACATAGACATTGTCAAAAGATAAGCAGTAGCGAACCAGCTGACTTCAATGGCGCCGGCGTGAAACCTGGCGGCAATGGCCGGGATAGCGATATTCACGGCAGAGATCATGAACGGGGCCAAAAAAGAGCTTAAAGCCGCCGCCAGCAGGGCGATTCTTTTTGCTTGAGCCGTCTCCATGAATTATCAGATGATCTGCCGTGATTTCGCCAACAGCTCACCCAATTGCCTGTTGAGATAGATTCTAAATTCAAAAACGCAGCAGGCGGGCGTTGATGGCGACAATCACCGTGCTTAAAGACATTAGTGCTGCGCCCAGAGGAGGACTAAGCACGATGCCGGACCGGTAAAGGACGCCAGCCGCCAACGGAATCGCAAAAATATTATAGCCGCTGGCCCAGACCAGGTTTTGCACCAGCTTCCGGTAAGTGGCGCGCGTTAGGCCAATTACAGCAGTTATGTCAAGTGGGTTGCTTTTGACCAGAATGATGTCAGCCGCCTCAATGGCCACATCCGTGCCGGCGCCGATGGCGATGCCAACATCCGCCTGAGCCAGTGCCGGCGCATCATTGATGCCGTCGCCGGTCATCGCCACCACGAGGCCGCGGGACTGGATCTCTTTTACCTTGTCCGTCTTGCCGGCAGGCAGCATGCCGGCAAAATACTCATCGAGACCTGTCTCACCGGCCACCCAGGCCGCCACCTGCTTGTTGTCTCCGGTGAGCATTATGCAGCGCATACCCAGTTGTTTCAACCGGGCGATTGCCGGCCGCGACTCCGGCCGGATGATGTCAGCGAGCGCCAGGCAGCCGGCCGCCACGCCGTCAACCATCACAAACACCACAGTCTTTCCCTGCGACTCCAGCTCCACCGGCTTGTTGCCGCCGGCATTGGCCTTCTGCTATCTCATGTATCCCGGGCTAACAACCATCACCTCTTGTCCGTCAACATTTGCCCAGACGCCCTGCCCGGGAATAGCCTGAAATTTTTCCGCCGCCGCAATTCTATCCAGCTTGTCTTCTGCCGCAGATACAATTCCCCTGGCGATGGGGTGCTCCGAGCGCGCTTCCACCGCAGCCGCCAGGGAAAGCAACTCACGCTCGCTGACTTCGGCAAACGGGACAATGTCTGTGACTCCGTACCTGCCTTCGGTGAGTGTGCCGGTCTTGTCAAAAATGATTGCCTGCGTGCGACGGGCGCGCTCAAAGGCGGCGCGGTCCCTGATTAACAATCCTCTTTTGGCAGCCAGCGCGGTCGACATGGAAATTACCAGCGGCACGGCCAGCCCCAACGCGTGCGGACAGGTAATAACCATCACGGTTACCGTCCGCTCAAGGGCAAACGCAAACGATTTTTTTTCCAGGATAAACCAGACAATAAAAGTTATTGTCCCGATTGACAGGGCGATGATGGTCAGCCACATTGCTGCCTGGCTGGCGATATCCTGGGCGCGGGACTTGCTTGCCTGGGCCTCGTGGACTAATTTAATTACTTGTGACAGAAAGGAATCATTACCCACTTTGTCGACGGTAACAGTGACCGAACCTTCGCCGTTGACAGATCCACCAATCACTGCTGCGCCCGGTTTCTTTGCCACCGGCTTCGACTCGCCCGTCATCATCGCCTCGTTTACAGACGACTCTCCCGAGGCGACCTCGCCATCGGCAGGAACCTTCTCGCCGGGCCTGACCAGCACCCTGTCGCCAATCCTGATTTCAGCCAGCGGCACGTCCTGGATACTGCCGTCGTCCATTAACTTGTGAGCGTCGGTAGGCATCAGGCGGGCCAGCTCTTCAAGCGCCCGGGAAGCGCCCATCACCGACTTCATCTCGATCCAGTGCCCCAGCAGCATCACGTCGATCAGGGTCGCCAGCTCCCAGAAAAACACCTTGCCAGCAAGCCCCAGAGTCACGGCGGCGCTGTACGCATAGGCGGTTGTGATGGCAACCGTTATCAGGGTCATCATCCCCGGCGCGGCGGCCTTTAGCTCGGCTGCAATCCCTTTTAAAAACGGAAAGCCGCCGTAGAAGAAAACAAACGACGCAAGCGCAAGCAACAGGTAGCTGTGGCCGCTAAACCGGAGATATTGCCCCAGGCCGAGCAGGTCCCTGACCGCCGGGGACAACAACAGGATCGGAACAGTTGCCGCCAGCGAGACCCAGAAGCGCCGCCTGAAGTCGGCAACCATTCCCGCTTAAACCAGTCCCGGGCGCTGCTGTTGGTATGCGGCCTGAAGCCCGCGCAAATCCTCAATCAGTTCTGCTGAGCCATCCGCCGCCGCATCAGCTTCATCAAACCGGCGCCTGAGTTCTTGCTGCTGCTCTTGAGACAGCCGGCTGTCGGCCATTGGATAGAGAATCTGATCTTCTTTGTCAATATGGGCCAGGAGAAGGGAAACGTAATTGCGGCCGCTTTCGATAAAGCTGGCTGCCGCCCCTGGCTGGCCGGCTGCGTAGCCGGCGGCCGCGTCTGACATTTGCCTGACCAGTTGACGGCCGATGTCATGCTCTCCAGACATTGCTGCCAAGGGGCCTCCCTCTCCCGGAACGCCGGCCGCTTCCATGGCCGGAAACAGGAGGCCTTCCTCTTTGTCATGGTGGTGTTTGTCAACAAAACCCTTGATGAATAAGACCATCTGTTGCAGATGCCCTGCCGGCAGAGCCTCGCCGGCCGCGAGCCGGTCGCAGGCAACGTCAATCACGCCAAGCATGATTTTTATCTGGTTGTGCTCGCCGGTGAGCTCAACTGTTGGCCTCAAGCGGCCGCCTTTCTGCGTTATCCTGCCAACCTCGAGGCAATCTCAGCCACATGCCGGCCCTGGAAAAAAGCGCCCTCAAGCTCGTTGGCAGTCGGCCATCTTTCTCCTTGCCGGCCGGCAATCGTTGAAGCCCCGTAAGGCGAGCAGCCGGTCACCTCGTCGATGCGGGACTGGCCGGCGTACGTATAGGGAAGTCCTACGATTACCATGCCGTGGTGCAATAACGTCGTGTGAAAACTAAGTATGGTAGATTCCTGACCGCCGTGCTGAGTGGCAGAGCTGGTGATGACGCTGCCGACCTTGCCCACCAGCGCACCCTGGGCCCATAACTGGCCGGTGGCATCAAGGAACTGCCGCATCTGGGCGCACATATTCCCGTACCTGGTGGGAGAACCAAAAATAATCGCGTCTGCCTCAGCCAACATATCAACCTGGGAAATTTGGCAGATCTCAACATGCGTGAACTGCCTTTGCGCTTCGAGCGCCCCCATTTTTTTAAGCACAGTTTCAGGAAGCGTCTCCGGGACGCGGCGCATCTCAGTGACAGCGCCCTCCACCTCGCCGGCGCCTTCTGCCGCCGCTTCCATCATGCGGTGCAGATGGCCATACGTCGAGTAATAAACAAGAAGTACTTTCATTGGCAAACCACCTTGTTTGAGCAGTTGTGGGCTTGTTTCAGCAACTATTCCGCAAAATTACCGGTTTGAAACGTGGATGGAAAAAAGCTTCCGGCCGGCGCCGGTTTTTAGTCTGGGCAATGGCGCTACAAGTGGCGTAATGAAATTAATTAAGAGGAATCCGGCGGCCGTTGATACTGCGTCAAAACTTCACATCCCGAGGCGCCCACCACCAGCGTGTTCCTGATGCAAATGCCGGCCGGGCTGGCGCCGGCTCCGCCGCCAACGGCCAGCACGCTATTTTTCATCAGTGGCCCGCTGAAAGCCCCGCCATAGAAAAAACCATGACCCTTGGGAAACGGCTGCTCGGCAGGCTCGATGCCGATGCCTTTGACAAGCGGTTCAAATTTTATTGGTGCTAGTCCGCCTGCCGCCAAATGCTTATCAAAACCATTCTCCAAATCCGATACTGTGACACCTTCGTGCACCATGCTGATTGTTTCATTTTGCGCTTGCAGATGGGCATGGAACAGCTCCATCTGCTGAGCCGACGGCTCACCGGCACAGACGGTGCGGCAAATACTGGCATAATATCCGTCAACGGCAGGATTAAGCTCAATTTGCACCAGGCGGCCGGACTCGACCCGAAGCACTTCATCCGGACCCAGGGATTCGGCAATGGAGGTCAACTGCAAGGGAGAGCTTAAATATACACACGTGCGCCAAAACTTTTGGGCTCCGGCATGCTTCATGGCCCGCTCGGCCAGAGTGACCAACCCGCCGGCGGTCATACCGGGTTCAAGGGCCTCCACTGCTGCAGCCATGCCTGCATCGGCGGCCTTTGCTGCCGCCCGCACCAGGTCTATTTCCGCATCTTCCTTGACCGTACGCAGCCCGGAGATAAAGGCGCTGCAATCTTTTAACTCCACAGCATCGGGCAGGGCGCCGGAGAGCTGAAGATAATCACTCCTGGACCGGGCCAGGTAATCAAACTCGACGCCGACGGCGCCGCTGCTGATTTTAAAAAATTTGAAATAGTGGGAGATCGATGCGAACATCTCATCTTCATTGCCAAAAGCGGCAATGTGGTCAAAAGACGCTCCCTCCTTTGCCCGGGCCTCGGCATATAAAGGCACGCCCACGCCGGCAGCAGCGTATTTTGTCACTATTACATAGGAAATAAGCCTGCCGCTGCCTGTGAAGTAAAAAATATTGGCCGGCTTAAACAAGATTACTGCCTCGAATCTACTGGCCTTGTCGAGCCTCATTTTTCTGCCGCATTCAGCCAGCCGCCAGAGGTGCGCTTCCAATTGACCTCCTAATTATGTGTGTTAAATCTGGCTATCGCCAGATGTCATATCGTACCTGACAGTCAACTCTGATAAGAAAATTCAATATGGTTTTGGCGGAGGGGGTGGGATTCGAACCCACGAGGGACCTTGGGGGCCCCTGCCGGTTTTCAAGACCGGTGCGTTCAGCCTGGCTCCGCCACCCCTCCATCTGATAAGAATCTATCTCAAAAGGCTGTTCGTGGCGAGGCCGAGCGAAAAGGCGATGGGCAAGGACGCAGGAGTAAAAAGCCCGCAGTCGTACCCTTGCGGTACGTCGAGGACTTTTTGCTCCGAGGACGCCG
>JAJYIM010000012.1 GCA_021790115.1 Actinomycetes bacterium
GTCGACCCCTCCAGCTCCGCCAGCGCCCGCCGGCGCTCGGCCCGCTCGATCATGTAGGCGCCATAAAAGCCGGAAATCCCGATCGCAAAAGAAGCTGTCAGCACCAGGGTGATGACCGAGCCGCCGTTTCTGATCTGGCCGAAGTAGCTGCCAACCAGCACGCCCAGGATGGTGAGGGCGCCGTCAAATGCGTTGAGGGCAAAGTAACGGCGTGCTATTTCGCCGACGCGGGCAATGCGGTGGTACTCGCGAAGAGTGCGGATACTGGGAAGCTTCAAGGAGAGGGAGATGCCCCCTTTTTTATCTCATCCAGCGTGCCGAGGCGTCCTGCGGAGTATTTGCTTCCTCAATCAGCTCACGGCCGGTCGAGACCTTGTCGATGCTGTGAATGCTGCCACCGCTTTCCTGGATCACGGCCGCAACTTCATCGAAGTTGATGTGGGATCCTTCCAAAGTGATCTTAATTGTTTCCACTTTGCTGTCAATCTCGTTCAGGACCACATCGGTTCCTTCCACACCTTCCAGATCACCCAGCTTGACAGCCAGGTCCAGAATCGTAGGTTGGTGAGGTTTAAGCACGTCTAAGACTAGCCTCCGTACTTTACTCAATGATGTTTCACGCTCCAGTAAATTGTTTGATAACAACCTAATAATATCAAAGTGGCTTTGCCCAGTCAGCCTGCCGCCGGGGAGACAGCGTCAGCTTTGGCCTGCGTTTTTTATCTCCTGGTCCTGGTAATAATCGAACACTTTTTCAAGCGCCTGCTCGCCTTCCTGCTGTGCTTTTTCAATTTCCCGGCTTTTTTCGGGAAAAGCCTGCTTAAACTCATTCTCCAGTTCCACTACCCGGCGGACAAGTGACTGCATGGCGTCGGCCACCGGGTCGGGAAGATGCGTCCAGTCGATGTCTGCCGCTCCCACCTTGCGGCCGCGCTCTCTGACCGGACGTCCCGGATTGCCAACGACAGTGGAGTCTGCCGGAACGTCATGGATGACGATGCTGCCGGCGCCGATTTTGGCATTTTTCCCGACGGTGACTGCCCCCAGAACCTTGGCGCCGGCGCCGACGGTCACCCCGTCCATAAGTGTGGGATGGCGTTTGCCCGTTTCCTTGCCTGTGCCTCCCAGCGTTACCCCTTGGTAAAGGGTGACGTTGTCGCCAACTTCAGTTGTCTCGCCAATTACGACTCCGGCGCCGTGGTCAATGAAAAACCCGTCGCCGATGCGCGCCGCCGGATGAATCTCGATCCCGGTCACAAAGCGGTTGAACTGTGAGATCAGGCGCGGCGCAAGCGGCAGTTCCTGCTCATAGAGAAAATGGGCCATCCGGTGCAGCAAAATGGCATGCAGGCCGGAATAGCAGGTCAGGGCCTCGAACAAGTTTGCCGCGGCCGGATCCCGTTCACGAATCGCTTCAACATCGCTGCCGATTGCTTTTAAGGTGCGGCCCAGGCCGCCTTCCCGGTTTAACAGCAGGTAGGCGCCACCGCCGGCGGCGGTAGTCAGCAAAGCCGCGGATTTTTTTAAAAAACTCATGTTAACGCTTCAGGGTTGATTGCTTCATGTTGCCAAGGGCTCGCCACACGAAGAATCTATCTCAAAAGGCTGTTCGTAGCGAGATAGATTCTAAATAGCAATTGAATGGCCGTCATTGCCTTTGATCTTTATTTGAATTCCGTTTAGTATCTACCTGTATCTAATATTAACATACCCGCAGTGGCGGCAAGCGGCCCGCCGCGAGGAGGTGCGGCCCGGAAATGAAAACCCAGCGGCTGGAGTTAACCTTTCCCGAGCACTTGATAAAAAAGCCAATTATCTATCAATTGGTAAAAGAGGATAACGTTGTGCCAAACATCAGGCGCGCCAGTGTCGATGAGAATTTCGGCTGGATGGTCCTCGAGCTTAGCGGTGAAGAGTCCGAGCTGGAATCGGCGATTAAGCATTTGCAGCAGCTGGGCATTGAGGTCGAATATCTGGAATCGTTTGTTGAATAAAAGCAATCCGCAGGGGGCGCGGCGTGCTGCGCAGTTAGGAATCGATGATTTCCAGGGCATCGTTCATACTGCCACTTCTGAACCCTTCCAGATCGAGAGCGATATAGGTATAACCAAGCTTTTTTAACCGGTCGACAACCTGTTGCCGCCCCTCGGAAGACACAAGCCGGGCCAGCTCTTCCACGGGGATTTCAATGCGGGCGACGGCGCCGTGATCCCTGACCCGCAGTTGTTTGAAGCCCAGGCTTCTCATAAACTCCTCCGCCTGCCCAACACGCGCCAGGGCTGCAGGTGTCAAGCGGGTGCCGTAAGGAAACCGCGAAGACAGGCAGGCCTGAGCCGGCTTCTCCCAATTCTCCAGCCCCAGATGGCGGGCCAGCAGGCGCACCTGCTGCTTGCCGGCTTCAATCCGGGCCAGCGGATGGATCACACCGGCTTCATCGCTTGCCTTGATGCCGGGGCGAAAATCGCCGAGGTCGTCTGCATTGACACCGTCGGCGATATGTGCCAAGCCTTTTTCCTGGGCAAGGAGGCGCACCTTACGCCACAGTTCCGACTTGCAGTGATAGCAGCGGTCGGGTCCGTTGGCGGCAAAACCGGGATCATCCAGTTCTCTGGTTTGGATTATTGCCAGCCGGATGCCGAGCTGCGCCGCCAGGCGGCGGGATTCGTCCAGCTCCCGGGCCGGCAGTGTTTCTGATTGCGCCGTTACTGCCAGGGTTTTTTCCCGTCCCAGGACCTGCGCCGCTGCTGCCGCCACCACGGTTGAGTCAACCCCGCCGGAAAATCCGACTGCAATGCTTTCCAGCGGTTTGATAACGTCAAACAGATTTTTTAGCAAAGCGGCGCCATTTCGAGACGTGGAACTCTTATCTGCCGGCAATCCTGCCATTGTGCGGCTGCTATTTGTCCACAATCGTTATACCTGTTTCTGCAACGTTCCCGTCCAAAATTTTAAAAACGCGGCTATCGGCCTTATTATCCATCAGCGATACGATCAGATAAAGGGAGTCGGGATAAAAGGCAAGCTCGCAGTCGCTGGCCGATGGATAGGCGGGGGAGTGGGGGTGAGAGTGGAAAATTGCCACCAGTTCCAGGCCCTCCTGCTCAATCTGGTCAAAGACACGGAACTGCTCCCGGGAATCCATCTGGTAAAAAGTTGAGCTGGCGGCCGCATTTAGCATGGTAAAAACCCGGCGCACTGTACCGTCAGCGTCGCCCGCCAGGATGCCGCACGCTTCTTCAGGGTCGCAGGCCCGGGCATGCTCCAGGACGGCTCCAAGCTGGGCCCGGCTAAGCCGCAGGGAAGTTGGCATCAGGTCTTCGGCGCCTGGGTTTTGCAGGCGTAAGTGTATTCAACCAGCTCGGTAATTGATGGCTTCTTGCCGCATACCGGGCAGTCGGGATTGCGTTTTGCTTTTACCTCATGAAAGCGCAGTTCCTCGGCGTCGAACTGAAGCAGGCGGTTATACAGCGGCTTGCCGATCCCCGTCAGGATCTTCAGCACTTCCGTAGCCTGCAGAGTCCCCACCACGCCGGCGACCGCGCCTAACACTCCTGCTTCGGCGCAGCTGGGCACGGTGCCGGGAGGGGGTGGCTCCTCAAAAACACAGCGGTAGCAGGCTGTCTCGCCGCCGCGGATGCTCATAATCAGCCCCATAAAACGGAGAATGCCTCCTTCAATCAGGGTCTTCTTTTTCATCACACAGGCATCGTTCAGCAAGTAGCGGGTGGGGAAATTGTCAACGCCGTCAACGATAACGTCATATTTATCCAATATATCAAAAATATTTTCCTTGGTCAATCTTTGTTGATAAACATCTATTTCCACGTGGGGATTAATCCGCTGCATTGTCTCACTGGCGCTGGCAGCCTTGGCTTTGCCCACGTCGGGAGTGGCATGCAGCACCTGCCTTTGCAGGTTGGTGAGGTCGACAACATCATCTTCAATGACGCCAATGCGGCCCACGCCGGCCGCGGTCAGGTAAAGCAGCGCTGGCGAGCCCAGGCCGCCGGCGCCAATAACCAGCACGCTGGATTCCTTCAGTTTCTGCTGTCCGCTGCCGCCAACCTCGGGCAGGATAATGTGCCTTGAATAACGCTCTATTTCCTCTTCAGAAAGATTAAACATTTCCGCCTCCCATGAAGTAAAGAAAGTCAACCCTGTCGCCTTCGCACAGGGAGATATTTTCGAAATCACGCCGCACCATAATTTGGCCGTTGATGCGAATGTTTACGTAGGCCGAATTTTCGCCCTGGGCTTCCAGCAAGGAGCGGACGTCCGGCGGGCCGGAGTAAGCTTGTTTTTTTCCCTGGACAATCAGATTAAGAGGCAAACCGGGCCGAGCCTGGCCACTTCCCAATTTTAACAATTCCGGACCCTTTCCTGAAATTTTGCCGCCGGCCGCCATCAGCCGGCCCTGAGCTAGGCCTGCGCTTTTTTCACGTAAACTTCAACGTGATCCTGCCGGTCTTCAATCCTAAGCACCTGGTGCCCGTTGCTCCTCACCCACGCGGGTAGGTCGTTCTTGCTGACAGGATCGTCGATCATCACTTTGACGATGCCGCCGCCGCCAAGCTGTTCCAACGCGAGCGCCGTCTTAACCGACGGCATGGGACATTTCATCCCGCGGGCATCGAGCAGGTAATCTTCTTTTATGTCCATGATTGCCCTCCTTGCTGGACTTGCACAATCTATCTCAAAAGGCATCTCTGCCGCGAACAGCCTTTTAAAATCGATTCTTAACGGGAAGATGACCTG
Organism: Actinomycetes bacterium; assembly: GCA_021790115.1. Taxonomy (GTDB): domain Bacteria; phylum Actinomycetota; class Thermoleophilia; order BMS3ABIN01; family BMS3ABIN01; genus JACWAD01. The sequence goes on from JAJYIM010000012.1 coordinate 4,756, forward strand.
GCGTCGCCAAACAGTTGGGTGGTCAGGTAACGCTCGCCCGTATCCGGCAAGACTGTAACAATCATTTTACCCTTACTTTCAGGGCGTTTGGCAAGTGAAAGCGCGGCAAAAGCGGCCGCCCCTGAGGAAATACCGCAGAGAATCCCTTCTTTTAGCGCCAATAGCCTGCTGGTCTCCTCGGCGTCTTCGTTGCTTACCTGGATAATTTCATCATAGATGCCGGTATTGAGAATGTCAGGAACAAAATTGGCGCCTATCCCCTGAATCCGGTGCGGCCCGGGAGCGCCGCCGGAAAGTACCGGCGACGCCTCGGGCTCGACAGCCACTATGTATGCCGAAGGATTGCGCTCCTTTAAAATTTCTCCCACGCCGGTGATGGTGCCGCCCGTGCCGATTCCGGACACAAAAATGTCAACGGCGCCCTGGGTGTCGCGCCAGATTTCTTCGGCGGTGGTCTGACGGTGAATCTCCGGGTTGGCCGGATTGCTAAACTGTTGGGGCACGAAAGCATCGCCGTATGTTTCCACAAGCTCGTCGGCCTTCTCGACCGCGCCCCGCATTCCCCCGGGGCCGGGGGTAAGGACCAGCTCCGCCCCCAGGGCTTTCAGCAGGCCGCGGCGCTCGACGCTCATCGTCTCCGGCATTGTCAGCACCAGATGGTAACCCTTGGCGGCGCAGACCATGGCCAGCGCTATGCCGGTGTTGCCGCTGGTGGGCTCGATGATGGTTGTCTTACCCGGGACGATTCTGCCCTCACGCTCTGCTGCTTCGATCATGGCTATGCCAATCCGGTCCTTGACACTGCCGCCGGGATTAAAGCTTTCCAGTTTTACCACCACCGAGGCGCCCAGGCCTTCATTTAGCCGGCGCAAACGCACCATCGGCGTATTGCCGATCAGCTCTATAATATTATTTGCGATCAATGTTGCTCCCGTCTCTACGGTGCTCATCGCGTTCCTCCAACCCTGTAGTTGACTTATTGCTCACTTTTAAATATAATACATTTCCTTTGCTTGGTCCTGCAAGACGAGTTCCTTGTCAGCCAGGTCGGCGATGGTCGCACCGGCCAAAACGCCCTCCAGGCTGCTTTTGGCATCTGTCCAGACATCCCGCACGGCGCAGCGCTCAGCCTTGTCACAAGCGGCGCCAATCGTGCAGGCGGCGGGGGCAATATTACCGTCAAGAATTTCAATGACATCGAGAACGCTGACATCCTCGGGGAGCCGCTTGAAACTAAAGCCGCCGCGGACGCCGCGGTGGCTGTTTAGGATTCCTGCTTTGCGGAGACTAGAAAAAAGCTGCTCCAGAAACTGGAGGGGGATATCCCGCTTGGAAGCGATGTCACCAATAGGAACCGGCAGGCCTTCGTTATGTTGCGCCAGCTCGACAAGGGCCCTGACAGCATACTTACTCTTGGCAGAAATGTTCATGTAAAATCTCCAGTTATTTAGATAAGTATTATCAGCTTTAATGTAATGTGAATTATATCCACTTGAATAAGACTTGTCAAGCTTTATGTATAATGATAATTAATACCTGCAAATGAAAACATTTGAAACAATTGAGCACACCGCGGATATAGGAGTGCGATCCTTTGGCGCCACCGAGGAAGAGGCGTTTGAGAATGCTGCCTTCGGCATGTTCAGCCTGCTTGCCGATCTGGAACTGGTAAGCGATGAAGTGGAATTTCCCGTGATTGTGGAGGGCGAAGACCGTGAGACGTTGCTGGTGGAGTGGCTCAATGAGCTGCTTTATATTTATGAAAGCCAGGGTGTGATTCTGAAAAAGTTTCACGTTAGCGTGCTTGAGGATACGCGCCTTGAGGGCAGCGCCTGGGGCGGCCATATTGATCCCGCCCGGCATGAGATCAGGACCGACATTAAGGCGGTCACCTATTATCAGTTGCAGGTAACCAGGACTGAAAAGGGATGGATAGCAGAAGTAATCTTTGATGTATAGTTGTTTTGAAGCGCTGCCCGGGAAGCTCCAGAATGGAAATTGCCGAATATGGACCTTGTTGAAGTAAATCCTTACCTGTGGGAAATTCCGCGGACAGGCGGCATGAATGTGCCCGGCCGGATCTTTGCCGACAGGCAGCTGATGGAAAAGGCCAGAGAGGAAAAAGCGCTGGAGCAGGTGGCCAACGTCGCCTGCCTGCCGGGAATAGTCACTGCTTCGCTGGCAATGCCGGACATTCATTGGGGTTACGGTTTTGCCATTGGCGGCGTAGCCGCATTTGGCATGAATGACGGCGTCATCTCGCCGGGAGGAGTTGGCTATGACATAGCCTGTGGAGTGCGGCTGCTGCGGACCGACCTGTTGGCGCCGGAAATAAAAACAACCATTCCCGGGCTTGTGCATGAGCTCTCCCGCATGATTCCCGCCGGCGTCGGGCGCCGCGGAAATATGAAGTTGAGTCCGAAAGAGCTGGACGATCTGATGACCGGCGGCGTCCCCTGGGTCATTGAGCAGGGACTGGGCCGGCCGGAAGATGTGGAAGCCATTGAAGACGGCGGCGTGCTGGATGGCGCTGATTCGTCGATGGTGAGCGCCCGCGCCCGGGAGCGCGGCTTTGACCAGCCGGGCACCTTGGGCGCCGGCAACCATTTTGCCGAAGTGCAGGTGGTGGAGGAGGTTTTCGACCCCCGGGCGGCGGCTGCCTTCGGAATTGATAAAGATCAGCTTTGCGTTATGGTGCACTCCGGCTCCCGCGGGCTGGGTCACCAGGTGTGCACCGATTACGTAAAGATTATGGGCCCGGCGGCGGCGCGGGCTGGCATCAGCCTGCCGGACCGGCAACTGGCCTGCGCTCCCATCAGTAGCCGCGAAGGACGTGAATATTACGCGGCGATGGCCTGTGCCGTTAACTTCGCCCGCTGCAACCGCCAGGTGATGACGCATTTGATCCGCCAGTCATTCGAGTACGTCTTTAAAACTCCGGCGGAGCGGCTGGGGCTGGAGCTGGTTTATGATGTGTCACACAATGTCGCCAAGTTTGAGGAGCATGAGACGGAAGACGGGAAAGTGCGGCTATGTGTTCATCGCAAGGGCGCCACCCGCTCCTTTCCGGCCGGCCATCCGGATGTGCCGGCCGGATACAGGGAGGTGGGCCAGCCGGTGATTGTTCCCGGCGATATGGGCACTGCTTCCTATTTGCTCAAAGGAACAAAGGAATCCATGAGTCTGAGCTTTGGCTCCACCTGCCACGGCGCCGGCCGCGTCATGGGCCGCCGGGCCGCCAAGCGGATGATTCAGGGGCATGAGCTGAAGGCGCGCCTGGAGGCGCAGGGCATTACCGTCAGGGCAGGGAGCACGAGGGGGCTGGCCGAGGAGGCGCCGGAGGCATACAAGGACGTTAACAGGGTTGTGGATGTATGCCATAGGGCCGGGCTCTCCCGCAAGGTGGCAAAGCTGCGGCCGTTGGGAGTGGTGAAGGGATGAGGTTGCCTCAGCAACAGAATATGCTTTTGGGATAGGCTCAAAACAGCGTCGGCTTTCTCAAGCTGGCGCAGGAGCACGGCTGCCCTGCATCGACTGCGTCAAGGGCAGACAGCAGAATCCGCGATTGATTAATGGCGTCCTGCTCGAAAATTTCTGCAAGCAGCAGATGCTCCCAGTCGCGCACCACGCCTTCTGCGTAATTAACGACAAGGTAAAGGGCGGCATAGCAGGCGCCAATGTCGCGCGCCAGCCAAACTTCGGGGCACATGCTTTGGCCAATAATGTCTCCAAAGGGCTGCATCATCTTGATCTCGGCCCTGCTTTCAAACCGGGGGCCCTCTGTGACCACGCAGGTGCCACGTCCGAAAACCCTTCCCCGCGCGTGCTCTGCCGCGGCTTCGGTCAGCGCCCGCCCCAGCGCAGGGCAGACGGGATCGCGCATAATCAGGAGATGACCGCCGGCTACAGGAGTGGGATCCCTGTGGGTGGTCAAGTCAACGAAATCATCAGGAATGACGATGTCCCGCGGGTCCAGCAACGGGTTTAAGCTGCCGACGCCGGCCTCAGAGAAAATGCGGGTGACTCCCGCCTGGGCCAAAACCCAGAATAATTGCCGCGAGGCCGTCCCCCGGCCGGTTCCCGGACGCCAGCCATGCAGCTCGGCGGTCAGGCAGCGGCGGCCGCCGGCAGTCTCAAAAAGTTTAAACGCGGGCGAAATACCGTAAGGAGTGTCAAAAACAAGGTCTTTATCAATGATGCGGGCGCCGGCTCGGGCATCTTCGGGAAAGGCGCAAGCACGGGTGCCGGAACCGCCGATCACCATCCAGGTTGCTGCAGGAATGTCGGCAGCGGCTGCTTGATCAGGATTCATTTAACAAGGTCAACCTGCATCTGCAAGTGGTTGCCGTTGTCATAGGTGTACTGGCGCAGGGATTGATTAAGGCATCCATCCATTGCCCTGACGGAGCCAATCCGGGTGGTGCCGGTTCTGACCGGCTGCCCCAGGGAAACCTGGGGATAATCGAGATGGGAGAGCGCCACTGTTAAGCGCGGCTGCGATTGCGGCTGGATGTTTATTTCGATGTCGGGACACTGACCTTCTTCCTGGTATGCCTTAATGCCGGTGACAACGCCATCGACAGGAGCAAAAACGTTGGTCCCGGCCGGCGCTCCCACATCCATGGCTTTAATGTCTGCATCGCCGCTGCCGCTCATCACCACATATTTGGTCCCGTCCTGAGGGAAAACCTGTCCCAGGCTGCTGGCAATAACAGAACCATTAACTTGCTGCCCAATCGGGTCGAGGGGGACCGCGTCATCATCGGCGCTGGGATGAAAGCCGATGGCGGTGACTTCCCTGCCATAAACGGGCAGCATCAGTTGCAGGCCCTCCGCTTGAGCCAACGGCACGCGCTCAGGCAATTTCGTTGATGCCACTTCCCTGGCGGCTGACATGGTGGCATCGTCAAGCAGGGGAGTGGACGCCGCCCTCGAAGATACGATAGAGGCCGTGAATGCGAACATGGCGATGGCAAACATGATCGCGAGGAAAATTGCGGAATGCCATTTATACCTGTATTTTTTTGCTCGTGGCAGTATAGTGTGGGGCTGGGAAGCCATCGGAGGTAATTAAACCACCTGATTATTTTTTTTCAACCCCCTTTGTGCTTATACGATACAATTAGTCGCAGCTTGTTATTGCCCGGACAGCTAAGAATCTATCTCAGAAGGCTATTCCCAACAGAATATGCCGTTGGGGTAGATTCTAAATATGGAAATTATGAAAAACAGCGGGAGCGGCGTTGAATATTAAAATTCCCAGATGGATGCAGATGGTGGGCCTGCCTGTTTTGATCCTGCTGATCTGGTTTGCGGCCTCGGTGATCACCACCGCCATCTTTATTTTTTTAAGCGCGGCGCTGCTTTCGCTGATGCTGAATCCGCTGGTCAACCGCCTCGAATGGCTCAAGGTGCCCCGTTATCTCGGCGTCTTTATTGTTTATTTGGGCCTGCTGGCAGCGATAGTCCTTTTCTTCATCATTGTCATCCCTCCGGCCGTGACCCAACTGCAGCAGCTGATTAATAATCTGCCCAATTACGCAGAAACAGTGCGAGAGCAGATTGAAAACTGGAAATCAACGCTGCAAAGCCTGAATCTGCCCTTTGATGTCAGTCAGCAGGCGAACAATCTTGCCGACCGCATCTCCGGCGCTCTGGTAGATTTGGGCCCAACGATTCTGGCCTATTCAATCAACTTGGTGGGCGCCCTGACACAGTTCTTTATCGTGGTTGTCATTTCCATTTACATGTTGCTCGACGCCAAGCGGATCGGCCGCTTCGTCAGGAGCCTGTTCCCGAAGCGGTACGAGGCCGATGCGGACGAGTTTGTCTTAAGGACGCAAAGGGCGGTGACGCATTGGATCCGGGCGCAGGCGCTGCTGAGCCTTATTATTGGCTTAAGCGTCGGCCTCGGCATCTGGTTTCTGGGGTTGGTGGGCATCTGGCCGGAAGGCTCCAGCTATTCCGCATTCTTTGGGGCTTGGGCGGGTCTGACTGAATTCATTCCTTACTTGGGGCCAATCCTGGGCGCCATTCCCCCGGTAGTAACGGCCCTGTTTGCATCACCCTGGGCGGCGCTGGCGGTAGTGGGCGTCTTTATCTTTGTTCAGGAAGTGGAGGCTCATATTCTGGTGCCTAATATTATGGGCTCGGCGGTGGGCGTGCACCCACTTGTGGTCATATTTGCCATGCTGGCCGGCGCCGAGATTCACGGCATAATTGGCATTATCCTGGCCCTGCCGATGGTAGCGCTCGGCAGGGAAATTGTCTCCTTTTTCAGATCGAGGCTCAGCCTGGAGCAATGGCGCCAAAGCGAGGAACCAACTCCGTTGGAACAAGCGGCTGAGGATTAATCCCTGCCGCCCGGGAACTGGAGCCTGAATGGCAAAATGAGGATATCGCAAGTACTTCAGGGAGTCAAAGTCATCCGGCAGGCCGCGGATCCGGCGCTTGACATTAGGGCCGTTGTATATGATTCGCGCCGGGTCGAAGCGGGCTCTCTTTTTTTTGCCTTGCCCGGGTTTAAGACTGATGGTCACGACTTCGCCGCCGAGACTATTAGGAAAGGTGCTGCCGCCGTTGTCACGGAGCGCCCGCTGGCCGGCCTCGGGGCGCGCCAGGTGCAGGTTGAAAACGGGCGGCGCGCCCTGGCGCAGGCAGCTGCCAATTTCTTTGGCCGGCCGGCTGACAAGCTGATTGTCATTGGCGTTACTGGCACCAACGGCAAGACGACCACTTCTTTTCTGCTGGATAGTATCCTCAGGGCGGCCGGGAAAAAAACAGGCCTGATCAGCGGCGTGGAGAACCGGTCGGCCCGCGGCCGGGCCAGGGCCCGGCGCACTACCCCGGAAGCCCCTGATCTCCAAAAACTGCTGGCGGAAATGGTTGAGTCTGGTTTTGAATTTGCCACTATTGAGGTCTCTTCACACGGCATTGAGCTTCAGCGTGTAACCTGCATTTCTTTTGACATTGCTGTGTTTACCAACCTGACACCAGATCATCTTGATCTTCACCAAACCATGGAGGCTTATTTTCAAACCAAGCGGCGCCTGTTTGTGCCGGCTGCCGCCAACCAGGAAAAGGGATGCGCCGGCAGGGCAGAGGAGCCGCGCGCTGCGGTCAATATCGGCGACGGCTACGGCCGGCGGCTGCTTGACGAGCTTGGCCCCGGGCAGGCCGTCAGCTTCGGCGAAGCGGCCGGGGCGGACGTATGCGCTCAAAATTTACGACAGAGCGGCTGGGATAGCAACTTTGAACTGGCGACGCCGGCGGGTTCAATTCCCGTAAGTTTTCACTTGCCGGGGCGGCATAATATTGACAACGCGCTGGCCGCAGCGGCGGCGGCGCATCTTTTGCGCCTGCCGTTAGAAGCCACAGCGTCCGGCCTCGCTTCCTTGCGCTCCGTGCCGGGAAGGTTTGAGCAGGTTGATGTCGAGGCAGATTTCAAAATTGTAGTCGATTATGCCCACAATGAAGACGGGCTTAAGCGAACCCTGGCAACGGCCAGGCGGTTCACTCGCGGGAAGCTGATTCTGGTTTTTGGCTGTCCCGGCGAACGTGACCGCGACAAGCGCCCCAGGATGGGAAAAATCGCAGGGACCTATGCCGATCTGTCTGTGTTGACTACGGATGACTGTTATGGAGAAGAGCCGGGGCAGATACTTGATGAAGTAGAGCCGGGCCTGGTTCAGTCCGGCGGCCGCTACCTCCGCATTGCCGAGCGGCGTGGCGCCATTGAGGCAGCGCTTGAAGCAGCAGCTGCCGGCGATCTGGTATTGATTGCCGGAAAGGGGCATGAGCAGGTGCAAATGATGGCGGTGGGACCGATGCCGTTTAACGACGCCGACGTGGTAAGGGAAATAGTTAGGAAGGTGGGACGGCAGGCATGACCTGCTTTATAAATATAACGCTATTTGCAAAAAGCGGATTGTGATTGGGGCTGCTGGGTCTTGCCAGCGCCGCCTCTTGGTGATAAATTTTGATTGTCGTCCAGATTGACAACGATAGCAGCGGGGATGGGAGGCGGCATGTGGAAGCGGACGCTGATGTTGGCTTTGGTGGTATTTGTTTGTTGGGGTGGCCTGGAGCCGGTTTTTGCCAGCAGGGCGACTTCCTGTGCTTTAAATGCGCCGGTGCTTCAACAAAAAATGGTTTGGCCGGTTGAAGGCACGGTGATCAAGCCCTGGAGTCTTGACTGCAATTCGGACCAGGGCCATAGGGGAATTGATATCGAGGCGCCAGCCGGCAGCAGCATCAGGGCTGCCGAAAACGGGGTCGTTGGCTTTGTCGGATTTACCCCGGCCGAAGGCGGGGGCCAGACGGTTACCATAAACCATCCGCAAGGGCTAAGAAGTACATATCTTCATTTGACTCAGGCGACTGTGGTGCTGGGCCAGAATGTCGCCCGCGGCCAGGAGATCGGAACCAGCGCCGGCCCCGCACTGCATTTCGGCCTTAAGCTTGGCAGCCGCGGCGGGTATTTAGACCCGCTGGAGTATCTTGAAGAGAATGCGCCGGCCGCCGCGTCAAAACAGCCGCCACCAGCCACGCCCGTGCCGGCGCCCGTTTCTCAGCCGGAAACGCCGGCAGCCGCGCCTGCCGCCAAACCGGTGACAGCTTCGGCGCACCCGGTAGCTTCGGAGCCCGGCCGCCAGCCCGCCGGAGTCCCTTCTGCCGCAGGCATGCAGGCAACTGCTGCCGGCGCGGCTGAGGAAACGGCGCCGCGGGGCACGCAGCTTCACGCCCTGCAGCCGGGTGTGCACCCCGTTGAAGATCAGGAGCTTGCCCGGGGGCGGGCAACATTGACCTACCCACACCCGGCTAACCGGATACCATCCGCTCAGGCTGGCAATAAAATTCAGGTGCATTATCCCGGCTCACGGCCGGGGGTGGAAAAACCCGGAACGCTGCATTTGGTGGAAATCATTGCCGCCGTCGGGATTATCATTGCCGCTGCGGCAGCTGCTACCGTGGGAAGAGACAAAAGATTGGCGCCGGTGCCTGAGACAAGTGCTGGGCATCTACGGTAGGTAGTTTGACTCTTTACCGGCAGGCATTACCTACCAGGATAGGCTCCAAGCTGCTACTATATCAGCGCAAAATATCCTCTGGATGAGCGCCATGCCAAACAACTTTTATGTTACCACACCAATCTATTATGTCAACGATGCGCCGCATATCGGCCATGCTTACACAACTATCGCCGCAGACATACTGGCCCGCTACCACCGGCAAATGGGGGAGAATGTCTTTTTCCTAACCGGTACGGATGAGCACGGCAATCCCGTAGCCCGGGCTGCGGAGCGCCGGGGGCTTAAGCCGCAAGAGCACGCCGATGAAATGGCGGAGAAATTCAAGGCTCTGGCGGCTCAGGTTGGCGCCAGCAATGATTTTTTCATCCGCACCACCGATCCCAGGCATGTCGAGGCAGTGCAGGGCTTCATGCAGCAACTGTATGACCAGGGGGACATCTATTTGAAATCCTACAAAGGCCTTTATTGCGCGGCCTGCGAAGCTTTTTACGCAGAGAAGGACTTGATCGGGGGCAAATGCCCAGACCATGGCACGGTTGCAGAAGAAGTAGAGGAGGAAAATTATTTTTTCCGGCTATCGCATTATCAGGAGCGGCTGCTTAGGCATTACCGGGACAACCCCGATTTCGTGCTGCCGCAGGTCCGCTTAAACGAAGCCAGCAGTTTTATTGGTGGCGGCCTGGAGGACATTAGCATCAGCCGGGCGGCGCTTAAATGGGGAATACAGGTTCCTTGGGATGAAGGCCAGGTGGTTTACGTTTGGGTGGACGCGCTGCTCAATTATATTACGGCTCTTGGGTTCGCCTTGCAAAACGAAGTGTCGAGCAACAAATTCTGGCCTGCTGATTATCATCTGATGGCCAAGGATATTCTTAAGTTTCATGCTGTGATCTGGCCGGCGCTTTTAATGGCGCTCGGCTACGAACTTCCCCGGCATCTGTTCGTACATGGGTACTTGCTGATGGGAGGGCACAAGATGAGCAAAACGCGGGGAAACGTGCTGGACCCGGTTGACATCATCAACAGGTATGGCGTTGACGCCTTCCGTTTTTATTGCTTCCGCGAGGTGGCATTTGGGCAGGACGGCGTTGTCTCCCGGGAAGGCTTTGAGTCTCGTTATAACTCAGAGCTTGCCAACGATCTTGGAAATCTTGTCAGCCGCACGGTTTCCATGATCGGCAAATATAACGGTGGGATCATCCCGGGCAGGCCGGCAAAGGATTTGGAAGTCCTGGCCAGCGTAATTACAGGCCGCGCCCATGAAATGGAAGCGGATATGGCCCGGGTGGACCTGACCGGGGCGCTGGAAAAGATCTGGTTGATCGTGCGCCGCCTCAACAGGCACGTTGAAGAAAAAGCGCCTTGGGTTCTTGCCAGGGACGAGGCAAAAAACGAGGAACTGCAGGCCGTCCTGTATTACCTGGCGGAGGGTCTCAGGCTTTGCGCGCTGCTTCTGTATTCTTTTATGCCCGGCACAGCGGTTGAGATCCTGAACAGGCTGGGTCAGCCTGCGCAGGCATCTGACCTGTCGTTGACCAAGGGGGAGTGGGGCTGTCTTAAAACCGGCGCCGCTATAAAAGCAGCAGGCCCCCTGTTTCCCAAGCTTGCCCAGGATTGACGGCGGCAGTGGCTGGGGAACGGGATCAAGGGCCGGGGCTGGTTGATGCACATGCCCACCTGGACCTATTAGGAGATGCTCTGGCAGCGGTCACAGAAGCGACTGCGGCCGGGGTCGATAGGATTCTGACAGTTGGCACCGATCTGGCCAGCAGCCGCCTGGCGGTTGAACTCTCGCTGCAGTTTCCGCAGGTACTGGCCTGCATTGGCATTCATCCCCATGGCGCCAGATCCGTTGACGAAAGCGCCATTACTGAGCTTGACAGATTGGCGGCGTCCCCCATGGTAGTGGCCATCGGAGAAACAGGGCTCGATTTTTACCGCGAGCTGGCGCCGCCCCGCCAGCAGGCCGACGCTTTTCGCCGGCATATCGAGCTGGCGCGGAAAAACTGCCTGCCGCTGGTCGTTCACACCCGGCAAGCAGCTAGTCAGACGCTTGAGATTCTCGCCTCAGAAGCAGCGGGGCTGACAGTGGTTCTTCACTGTTTTTCCCTTTATGAACATGTGCAGGAATGCGCCAATCGTGGCTATTACATGTCGGTTGCCGGGAACGTGACTTACAAGAACGCCGGGCAGTTGCGCCTGTCGGCGAGAGAAATTCCGCTGCCATTTATCCTCACCGAGACTGATTGCCCTTATCTGACCCCGGTTCCACACCGCGGCAAGACAAACCGGCCTGAGTTTGTCCGCTTTACCGCCGCTGAAATTGCCCGGTTACGTGGCTTAAGCTGTGAGGATTTGGCCGCGCAAATACTGGCCAATTTCAACTCCGCTTTTAAGTGCCTGCCCCGGTAGGCATATTCTGCTGCGACCGGTCGCGCTACGAATAACCTGCTGAGATAGGCACAGAGCAGCCTGCATTTGTGACAGAGAGCCGCCGGGAAATCGCTTCTCATAGTACAGTACAGCCTGCAAATAAGCATATTATCCCAGCATTAGCTTTGCTTATTTGAAACTATCCATTCGGATAGTAAGGTTTAATGAGAAAAGAAAAGGGAAAAAGAATAAATTGTTGACTCTGGAGGTCTACATTATTAAACTGCAGATGGTAACGAATCAAATCAAAACGATTTTGGAAAATTATTTTTCTTAGCATGCTCATTTCATTAAAAAGCGAGTATGGGTTGCGCGCCCTGATGGATATTGCAGCCGAAGGAAAGAATAGGCCTGTAGGCCGGGCGGGAATCGCCAGGCGTCAGCAGATTCCGCTTCCGTACCTGACACAGGTGCTGGGGCGCCTTGTTAACGGCGGCCTGTTAAAGAGCACCAGGGGGCCTGCCGGCGGTTATAATTTGAGCCGCTCGCCGGCCAGTATCAGTTTGCTGCAAGTAATAACGGCGCTCCAGGGGCAGGTTGCTCCGGCAAACTGCGACTCAATCAGGCAGGGAGGCCAGTGCGGCCGGCTGGAAGGCTGCGGGCTGGCCGGTGTCTGGTCCCGGCTGCAAAGCGCCAGCGAGAGAGTTCTCGAAAAGACAAGCCTGATGGATATCCTATCGGAAAACGTTAGCGGCAAGGTTTCCCGGCCGATGAGGTCTCATGAAACGGCAGCAGCCGGCGCAGGCCGGCGCGAAGGCGGCAAGCCTTCCACACACAAAAGGCTGGACTGCATTGGAGATGCATGTCCGCTACCGATCGTTCGAATTGCCAAGGAGATAAGAGAGCTTCGTCCCAGCCAAATCCTGGAGGTATGGGCGGATGATGAGGGAGCCAAAGCCGATATTCCGGCCTGGTGCATGGGAACCGGAAACGATTTTCTTGGCCATGAGGCACATGGGCGGCAAATGAAGTTCATGATCCGCAAAGCGGCATCTGAGGCGGGAGCCTGACAGCAGCGACCCGGAGGGAAGCAATGCAAAAAGCAATTTTTCTTGATAATGCGGCGACGACGCGGACCGGCGCGGGCGTGGTCAAGGCAATGCAGCCGTGGCTGGAGCAGAACTTCGGCAGCCCGGCCACTTTGTATTCGCTTGGCTCCCAGGCCAAACAGGCCATCGAGGACGCCAGGCAGAGCCTGGCCGGGCTGATCGGCGCTGAGGCCAAGGATATTTTCTTTACCAGCGGCGCCACCGAGTCCAATAACTGGGCCATCAAGGGTGTCGCCGAGGCGCTGGCGGAAAAAGGAAGGCATATTATTACGAACCAGGCCGAGCATCATTCCATTCTGATGCCGCTCCGTTATTTGGAAAAAAAGGGCTGGGATATATCTTATCTGCCGGTTGACGGCGACGGCCTGGTTGATCCCGATGCTATCTCGGCAGCGATTAGGCCTGACACGGTTCTCATCACCACTGTGCACGCCAACCATGAGATCGGCACCATCCAGCCGGTTGCCGAGATAGGCCGGATTGCAGCGGAAAAAAAGATCGCCTTTCATGTGAATGCCGCCCAAACTGTCGGTCATATCCCTGTAGACGTCAACTCCCTTGGCGCGCATTTGCTATCCATTTCCGGGCACAAATTCTACGGCCCCAAGGGCGTGGGAGCCCTTTATCTTAAGCGGGGCGTTAGAATTACGCCCTTGTTTCATGGCGGCAGCCAGGAAAAGAAGCGCCGCGCCGGCACCCACAATGTGCCCGGCATTGTCGGCATTGGCGAGGCGGCCCGGATCGCCCGTAACAGCATGGACGCCGAGATTGAGAAACTCAGTGGCCTGCGGGATTACATCTTTGCCTGGGTGGAGAAAAACATTGAAGACATCCGCATAAATGGGCACCGTACCCGGCGGCTCCCAAATAATGTCAATTTTTCCCTCGAGGGGATCGAGGGCGAGTCAATCATGCTGTCCTTGTCATATCCGACGGCTGAAGGGGCGAGGCCGGTTTTCATTTCCACCGGTTCTGCCTGCGTCTCCGGCAACCTGGAGCCGTCTCATATCCTGCTGGCGCTGGGCCTGCCGGCGGAGTTGGCGCACGGCTCGGTCAGAATCAGCATGGCGAAAGAAGACACCCGGGAAGACATTGACTACGCTCTGGAGGCGATCGCAGCCGTGGCCGAGCGCCTCAGAAATATGTCTCCCGTTTATAAACGGGGAGACAAGAAATGCACGGCTTTTGACAAATCCGCAGGTTGTGATTGCGAAGCTGCCAGTTAACCGGTCATTCAGTCAACAGGGAGGATAATATGTATTCAGAAAAGGTAATGGACCATTTTCAAAATCCCCGCAACATGGGCGAAGTTGAAAACCCGGACGGAGTGGGGGAAGTGGGAAATCCGCAGTGCGGCGACGTCATGCGCATCACGATCAAAGTCGATGAGAAAGAGGACCGCATTGAGGACGTGAAATTCAAGACGCTGGGATGCGGCGCCGCCATCGCCACCAGCAGCATGGTCACCGAGCTTGCCAAGGGAAAGCGCCTGGACGAAGCCGAGGAGATTTCCAAGAAGGTTGTGGCCGATGCCCTGGGCGGCCTGCCGCCGCAAAAAATGCATTGCTCCAACCTGGCGTCCGATGGCCTCAAGAAAGCTATCGAGGACTACCGCTCCCGCCATGGCAACTAGAGCCTCTTTTTTCCTCAATTCAACGCAATAACCTCCCGGCGCAGGCTTGGCAAATAAATTGCCAGTCCTGAGTTGTTTCTAAGAATCTATCTCAAAAGGCATCTTCTGCTGCTGCCGGCTGCAAAGGCGATGGGCTGCGTCCTCGGAGCAAAAAGTCCTCGACGTACCGCAGCGGGTACGACTGCGGGCTTTTTACTCCTGCGTCCTTGCCCATCGCCTTTTCGCTCGGCCTCGCAACGAACAGCCTTTTGAGATAGATTCTAAAGCCTTCCCGCCCGCGGGCCGATGACGATAATGCCGAGCGGGGGTGGGTGTTTTTCCTTAAAACACCCGAAAAGCTTGGGGCGGATGAGCTTAAAACTTAAACCTCACATGGGCTTGCGGGGCAAGCTGTTCATTACTGTGGGAGCGGTCGTGCTCCTCATCGCTGCCATTCTTACCCTTTATTCATCGGAATACCTGAAGCAGACGATCGATCAGGAATATCGTCATCGGGCGGAATCGATCGCCGGATTTTTTGAAGTTGCGATGGATAATATGGAAGGGCAGCCCATGAACGAGTCAATGCAGAATCATATCGACTCGCTCATGTTGCATAACCAGGACGTTCAGAAGATCAACATCTACGCGCCCGTCAGTGGCACTGTCCGGGATATTGCCAGCAGCGACCATGGCCAGGTGGGCAAGCTTGCCGATGAAGATGACGCGGCTCCCTTAAGTGGCAGTGGCACGATGTTTACAGATACGAAGGCGGGTAATGATAAGCCAGCTGCCTCGGCAACCGGCGGCGTTGCCGGCCCTCCGGGGACAAACAACAGCTCGGATATGGTGGCGCCTCTGCCCGAGAACGCCGTTGAAATGATTTCACCACTGCATGATGCAAAAGGCAATGTCGTTGCTTCAATCGGCGTCTACCTCAACACGGCCCCCCGGGACAGCCTTATCCGTTCTCAGCAAATCCGTTTTGGCCTGATCACTAACCTGGGATTGCTGGCGCTGCTGGGACTGTTTTATTTTTCATTCAACCGTTTTCTGCTCCGTCCCGTGCGTCAGTTGACGAAAGCGACAAAACTGATAAGCGAGCGGCAATATGATGAACCGTTAAATATAAGCCGCCGGGACGAGATTGGCGACCTGGCGCTGGCGGTTAAAAACCTCTCTTCATCACTGAAGTCGCGGGATGAGGAAGTAGGTCTGCTGCTGGATGCCAGCGCTTCGGTCTCGGCGACGCTTTCTGTTGACAAGATATTACAGACGTTGTGTGACAAGATCGCCGCCTCCCGCATGGTGACGTACTGCCGTGTTTCCTTGCTTGATCCCAAAAGCGGCATGCTTGTCATCAAGGCTGCCTCCGCCGCGCGGCGGATCGACTGGGACTACCAGGTTGGCGACACGCTCAAGCTGGATGACGCACGTTATCACTACAAGGTGCTTAACTGCGGTAACCTGATTGTGCTTCGCAGGGATGGAATTCCTGCTGCAGATCATGGCGGGAAATGGGACTGGGTTTTGACGCCGGACACCCAGTCGGCCTTGTTGCTGCCGCTCTGGGCTGGCGATGAGATTGTTGGCGTGGTTGCTCTGGGCGAGGTGAGGTCCTGGAAGCGCGCTACTTTCTCGAGCAAAAAGACAGAGTTTTACCGGACACTGGTAAACCAGGCCGCCGCCGCAATTGATAACGCTCGCCTCTATGAAAAAGCTGAATGGCACGTCCGGGAGCTTTCCGCCATGCATAATATCAGCCAGGCGCTTACCTCGACGCTAAACTATCAGGAAGTTATCAACGCGGTGGCGCAAAAGGTGGGCAGCCTGTTTGGAGCGCAGTTTGCTTCCGTGCTTTTGCCCGATGAGAACCGCTGCAACTTGAAGATTGTGGCAAGTTTTAATCTCTCAAGCGAGTACATCTGGGCGATCAATAAAAAGCGGCGCATGCCCCTGGGGATTGGTCCGGTTGGGAAGGCGTTTAGCGAGCGCAAGCCATTCATAGTCGAAGACGTTTCTTTGGACCGCGGCTACGAGCAGTGGAAACATATCGCCTCGATGCAGGGATACGCTGCGTTGATAGCACTGCCTTTGATTGCCAAGGATGAAAGCATCGGCGTCATCTGCATTTATTTCGCCGAGCCGCGCAAGTTTAAGAAGCCCGAGATTGATCTGCTGGCAACTTCCGCAAATGAATCTGCGGTTGCAATTGAGAACGCGCGCATTTACAAAGATCTGCAAGAGGCCTTCGTTGGCACGATCAGGTCGCTGGCCGAGACCATTGACGCTAAGGATCCTTATACCCGCGGTCATTCGGAGCGGGTCTCGCTTTATGCCGAGGTCATTGGCAGGGGGCTGGCGCTGGAAAGCGATGAGCTGAAGACCATCCGGTATGCCGGTTATCTTCACGATATTGGCAAGATTGGCATACCAGATGCTATTTTGGCCAAGCCGGGCAAGCTTTCCCTGGAGGAATTTAATATCATTAAAAAACATCCGGTTCGTAGCGAGCGCATTCTTGAGCCGGTCAGTTTCCCGTACCAGGTTCAGACCATCGTCCGGCATCACCATGAGCGCTTTGACGGCAAGGGCTACCCTGACGGCCTCGCCGGGGAAGAGATTCCGCTGGGCGCCAGGATTCTGCTGGTGGCGGACGCCTATGAGTCCATGACGTCTGACCGCCCCTACCGCAGGGCGCTCACTGCCGAGCGGGCTTTGCGTGAACTGGACATCAACAAAGGCACTCAGTTTGATCCCAGGATTGTGGATGTTTTTGTCAATGTCATTATGGCCGGAAATGTTTACCAGCGGCAGATGAAAATGGGCGCATAAATTCCTGCTTCAGATTGCCCCAGCAGGCCAAAGTTAGGGCGTGCCTGCATTTCAGGCCGGCGGCGCGCCGGCCGATATCATTATTGTCAGGTTTCCTTTCTCCCTTTTTGACAGATGATACTCTGGGGCAAGATAAGCCACTTTTCCGTGTTCATGGTGCTGCAATTGCTCGCCAGCGATCACAAGTCCGGATTGCTGGAGTTGGAAGACAGTGAGGAGCAGTCAACTATCTATCTGAGCGACGGTCTTGTCGATGCCGTCTCGGTGCCCCGCTCCGATCACCTGCTGGGCGCCAAGTTGGTAAAAGCAGGTCATATGTCGCAGCCGGATCTAAGAAAGACAATCCTCGCCGCCGCTTTAAAAGATAACAAGCGTGAGTTTTTGGGACTGACGCTGATGAAGAGCGGGCTGGTCGCTCCAGAGCTGATAGCCAGGACAATTGCCGAGCAGGCATATGACAATACGCTTGAGTTGTCAAACTGGATCGAGGGAACTTTCAAGTTTATAATTCCCCGCCAGCCAGCCGTTTTTATTGCATCACCGCGGATCAATGTCCAGCAGTTGCTGCTGGAGACAAGCAGGAGGCTTGACGAGGGTCAACGCCCCAGCCGGAAAAAAGCGGTTCTTCCCGGGGATGACCTTTGTACCGCCTGTTCGGCTAATTGCACTAAAGAACAGAAGAACAAATATCTCAAGGACGGCATTTGCCTGTGGCGCAACATGTCAGTCGTGGTCCGCGAATCGATTTTTTCCCCGGATAAGCCCCGCCTTAACGAGGACAGGGAGCGGCTGATTGATCTTCCTTTCCTCTAGCAGCGCCTCGCTACAAACAATTTTTTGCGGTAGACTCTACTGAGACTGGGACTGCCTCGGGCAATTCATGATTCCCCTCAAGCGCATATTGATACTGGCGGCGATCATTTTTTTGATCGTCATCGCAGGCACAGCCGGTTTTATGCTTGTGGAGGGCTACGGTGTCATTGACGCTTTTTTTACGACCGTTGTCCTAATCTCCACGGTGGGAATGGGAACGGCGCCGGCCTCGGTGGGGGGAAAGCTGCTGGCGGTAGCATTGATCGCCGGGGGTGTGGGAACCCTGATTTATGCTTTCAGCACAGTGATTGAGTTTTTTATGGCTGGTTACCTGGGTGAGATGTTGGGGGAGCGCAGTATGAGCAAAAAGATATCGGAACTTGAGAATCATTATCTTGTTTGTGGCTTCGGCCGCGTGGGAGAACAGGTGGCCCGTGAATTCACCCGGGCAGGCGAGCCATTCGTGGTGATAGATTCAAACCCGGAGAGCATTGCCCGTTGCAAGGCCCATGGCATTCTCTTCCTGGAAGGAAATGCCGCCGATGATGAAATTCTTGTCCGGGCGGGGCTGAAGCGGGCCAGAGGGCTGGTGGCCTGCGTTGACTCTGATGCCGATAATGTTTTTGTCACGCTGTCGGCAAGAGTGTTGTCCCCTCAATTATGGATCGTAGCCCGCGCCAACAGGGAAGAGTCATACGGCAAGTTGGAAAAAGCGGGCGCCAACAAGGTCATTTCTCCTTACGCCATCGGTGGCCGGGAAATGGCCACGCTGATGCTGAAGCCGATTGTCAGCGACTACCTTGATGTGGTCACCGGCGGCGGGGAGCTTGAGCTGCGGGTGGAAGAATTTACAATGCCGGCCAGTTCTCCGGCGATTGGCAAAAGCATTGTCGACCTGCAGATCCGCCAGACAACCGGAGCGATTGTGCTGGCGGTGAGAAAACCAGGCGGAAAATTTGACACAAATCCGGATCCGGAAACCACGCTGGCTGAAAAAGACGTCCTCATCACTGTGGGCACACCGGCGGAGATACATTCGCTGGAGCAGCTGTTTGCGCCCACTGGCGCCTCCCCAGTAAGTTGACAAGAAAGATTGATTTTTACCTCGATCGCTTCGAAGGCTCCTTTGCCGTGCTGCTTGCCGGCGGCGCGCAGCTTGATTTCCCCCGCAGTTTGCTTCCCGCAGATGCCAGGGAGGGTGATTTTATCACTTTTCTGATAGAAGTTAACAAAAACAAGACGCGCAAAAACGCAGATGAAATTGGTCGGCTGCGGCAGAATCTTGACGGGGGAAGCTGATGGCGGAAAACGCCGATTTTGCCGATTTTGTTTCTGTTTTTCATAAACGTGTTGGCGGCGCTGTCCGGGGCCTGCTTGCGGACTGGGGCACCCCGGGGCTTGAAGATGATTTTGTCCTGGAGCCCGCGTCAAAGCGCGGTCACGGAGATCTTGCCACAAATATGGCACTGGTCGCGGCCAGCCACCTCAGGCAACAGCCGCGCCAGCTGGCGGAAAGACTGGTTGAGGCAATGCGGCTGGATGCCAGGCTGCGGGATTTGGCGCGTTTTGAGATTGCCGGACCCGGTTTTATCAATTTTCATCTGCACGCGTCCGTACTTGTAAACGCAGCCAGGGATGCACTGGTGCGCGGCAGCCAGTTTGGCGCCAGAACCCAGGCCCGTCCGCAAAAAATCCTGATGGAGTTTGTCAGCGCCAATCCCACCGGCGAGCTGCATGTAGGACATGCCCGTTATGCCGCTTACGGCGATTCTTTAAAACGCATCCTGGCATTTATTGGCAACGATGTCGCGGCCGAGTTTTACATCAATGACTTTGGCGCCCAGATGGAGAATTTTGGCGCCTCTGTGGCGGCCAGGTACGCCCAGGCCCTGGGCCTTGAGGTTGAGCTGCCGGCGGACGGCTACCGGGGAGAATACCCACGGTATCTGGCTGAGAAGATCCGGGGCGAAATCGGCAGCCGGCTTCGGGGTGAAATCGAGCCGGCGACCACCGGCAAGGCGGTTGACTTTTTTAAGCAGCGGGGCTGCGAGATTGTGCTGGAGGAGATGAAGGCAGAGCTTGACCGGTTCCGAGTCAGGTTTGACAACTGGTTTTCAGAGGCGGGGCTTTACCGCAGCGGCGCGCCGGGGAAAGTTGTGGAAAAGCTGAAGGATCTTGGTGAGGCTTTTGAGAAAGAAGGGGCTTTGTGGCTTAAAACGACCGGCCACGGCGACGACAAGGACCGCGTGCTGATCCGCGGCAACGGCGAGCCAACTTATTTTGCTTCTGACATTGCTTATCACGTTGACAAGTTATCCCGTCCGGAACATTACGACCATCTTGTTAACATCTGGGGCGCCGATCATCACGGTTACGTTTCCCGCGTAAAAGCGGCCATGCAGGCGCTCTTCCCGGATCGCGACGAACCGGAAATCATCATCGGCCAGCTTGTGAATGTAATCGAGATGGGAGAGCGGAAACAGATGTCCAAGCGCAAAGGCACAATGGTTACGCTTAAGGAGTTGCTGGCGGGCATTGGCGTCGACGCCGCCAGGTTCTTTCTTGTTGACCGCAGTCATGACAGCACGCTGGATCTGGATATGGAAAAGGCAAGGTTAAAGTCAGAAGAAAATCCGGTATATTACGTTCAATACGCGCATGCTCGCATTTTCAGCATAATAAAGAAGGCGGCGGCTGAAAACTTCAAACCGGTTGATTATGCCGGTTATGATGCCCTGTCAAGTCAGGAGCGGCAGTTGATCCTCAGCATTCTTTTTTTCCCCCAGGTAGTGCAGGGTGCCGCCACTGGGCGCGAGCCACACCGGCTGACAGCTTACAGCCGCGACCTTGCCGGTGCTTTTCATACTTTTTACCATAATTGCCCCGTGCTGAAAGCCGAGCCGCAGACAGCTTCGTTCCGCCTCGACCTGTGCCTCCTTGTCAGGAATACGATTGCCCGCAGCCTGGATCTGGTTGGCGTTTCTGCGCCGGAAGCCATGTGAGCCGCGATTGCCTGCTGGCGGCCGCCAAATGTTTAGTTCATTAAGGCAGCTTCACGGAAGTATTTTTATTCTGGCGCTGGCCAACGGCGTTATCATGACCGGATTCATGATGGTATTGCCGCTGCTTCCCCGGTACGCCAATGAACTCGGGTTCAGCGAATTTCAAATCGGCCTTTTGATAGCATCTTTCTTTGTTGGCCGGGTGCTGTTTGAGTTTCCCGTCGGCATCCTTTCTGATTACGTCGGTCGCAGGCTGATCATGTGGGCTGCTTTGTTTTTGTTTGCAGCGACGACGGCCGCCTATGCGGTGACGACCACTGCTGAAGTGATGATGGCGCTGAGGCTGCTGTCGGGAATAGCCGCTTCGGCTTTTGCGGTAGGATCACAGGCGTATATTAACGACTGGACGCCATTTGAGCTGCGCGGCCTTGCCAATGGAGTCAACAGCAGCGCCATTAATGCCGGGGTTGTTGCCGGGCCCCTGCTGGCGGGGGCCCTGTCGCAGGCCTATTCCATCCGGACTCCGTTTTGGGCCGGCGGCGCCATGGGGGCCGCCTGTTTTGTGGGTAGCCTGTTCATTCCCGGCGCCGGGACGGGCAGGCCTCGCTCCCGGGGACGCTTCTTTCTGCTGAAACAAGCCGGGATCAAGCGCCTGCTGGGGCCGGTGTTTTGCCTGCCGGCTTTTTCCTTGTCGCTGGTTCACTTTCTGCAGTGGATGGGCGTTGCCATTTTCCTGACCATGGCGCCGATCATTACGGCTGAAAAGCTTGGCTGGGGTGCGGGGCTGGTCGCCGTGGCGCTGGCCGCTAGCGGGGCCGTATCGGCAATCTTTAGCCCACTGCTGGGGCAGCTTGCCGACCTTAGGGGCCGCATTCATCTAATGGCGGCCGGATTAGCCGTGATGGCGCTGGAGAGCCTGGTGGTGCTGCTGCATCCGGGAACGGCGCTTACCATTGTTGCTTTTGCAATCGGTGGATTCGGGGCTCCGGCATATTTTAACGCTTTCCTTTCATTAATTGGGGATGTTACCATTCCGGCCCAGCGCGGTGCTGTCACCGGGTTTGTTGGATCGTTTGGCGAGTGGGGCAGCATCATCGGCAGCGCCCTGGCGGCTCCCTTGTTATGGCGCGATTTCAACAGCGGCGCGCCGCTTGCCCTGGATACGGCCGTTTTTTTGATAGCCATGTTATTTGTGATTATCTCCCGGGCTACCCTTTTACAGCACCTTGGCCCCGCAGTGAAAGCAGGAGAGGGCTGAGGCAGCCTTGCCTGAGTTGCCGGAAGTTGAGATTATCCGCCGCCAGCTTGAGCCTTCCCTTAAGGGAAAGACAATCTTGCATGTCGGCGTCCCCGACCCCTCAATCACCACCCCCCTGCGGCCAAGGGCATTTGGCAGCCGGCTGCGGGGAAAAAAAATAATGGCAGTGTCACGCCGGGGAAAATACCTGCGCCTGGAGCTTCAAGGAGGCGAGATGCTGGTCATTCATCTGCGCATGACAGGCGTGCTGGCATTTAAGGAGAGGGTTATTAAAAAATACGAGCGGCGGCACTTGCGGCTGGTGATTGGTTTAAGCGGCAGCAGCAGCTTGTTTTTCTGGGACCAGCGCCGGTTTGGCACTGCCAGGATCTTGCAGTCCGACGAAGCCAGATCATTTTTTGGCCGGCTGGGCCGGGAGCCGCTTAAGCGATCCTTTAACGCGATGGTGTTACAACGGCTGCTTGACTCGCGGAAACAGCCCCTCAAGTCTTTTCTTCTTGACCAGTCGAAGATTGCTGGTATTGGCAACATCTACGCCGACGAAGCGCTTTTCCGTGCTGGAATTCACCCCTTGCGGCCGGCCGGAAGCCTGAGCGTGACCGAGGTGCGCCGGCTAAACCGCGCGATCAAAGCGACTCTCAGGGAGGCAATCAGCATGGCGGGAAGCTCGATTGACACCTACCGCGACGCGCGCGGCCAGCGGGGACGCTTCCAGGAGGCTTTTCGCGTTCACAGGAGGGTGGGAGAGCCTTGCTCCGGCTGCGGCGGCACGGTTGAGAAGATAAGGGTGGGGGGCAGAGGCACTTATTATTGTCCCGGCTGTCAGGAATGAACCGCCCGGAATCCAGATTAAAATAATACCTGCGGCTCCAGACTGAACTCACGGTAACTTGCAGCTGTGGCGCCGCCGAGGGATTTGGCCAGATAGAGGGCCCGGTCCGCCTTAGCCCTAAGTGTGCCGACGTCGGCGCCGTCCGTGGGGCAGGCTACAATGCCAATGGAGACCCCGGTCATCTCCAGTCCGCCACTGCTTAGATTCAATGCTTGCGATCTTTGGCTGATGCGCCGCGCCAGCCGCTTGGCATCCTCGGCAAGCACGCCGGGCATCAGCACGAAGAATTCATCACCGCCATACCTTACCGCGACATCGGTCTCTCTTTTTTCCTTTAACAGAATGGAGGCAAGGCGTTTAAGAGCCGCATCGCCGGCTTCGTGCCCTCGGGCGTCATTTAGCTGCTTTAGCCGGTCCAGATCCAGCATTAACAATGAAAAGGGATTGTGATAACGCTTGTACATTTCCAGGTTATGGTGCAGCTGCCGCCGAAAAAAACGGACATTGTAAAGACCTGTGAGGCTGTCAGTGTCGGCTTCTCGCTGCAGCCTCTGGGAATGCTTTTCAATGAATGCTTCAAAGCCAGTCTTCAAGATTTGTCTAAAGCCGTCATCGAGGCGCCGCGAAACAGTCAGCGCCACCCTGTCTGAGACTCTCAGGTGGCGCCCGGCAGCCTCGATGATCGTTTCTTTTAACCACATGTAATCATCAATAAGCTTGTCTGACCCGGTTTTTCCCCTTCGCAACGTAGCAATGTGGGCAGCCGCCTGGTGAAGATCAGGATTTCCGGAAAGATCCTCGGAGGGATCGCCGATTGACCTGGCCAGAGCGGCCACCATCTCTGGCAGGCTGGCGGCAAGCTCCTCGGTGGGAAACGCTTTTAACGAAGTCAGGCCCAGGCTTTCTATTTCAATTTCGAGCCATCTCTTGATGACCTGGCTTTGATGCCGGCTCAAAGACTCGCTTGCTTTTTGGGCAACGATCTCGACATTTTGCCCCGAGCTGGGCGAGGAATCCGCCGTATTTTTAAAAGCCTGATTCATGCGCCCGATTCATGCACCTTTAGAGCCTGCCCCAGCAGGCTCATTCTCCTGCGCCCGGCATCGCCACGAAAAGCCCGCTGAGACAGGCTCTAAGCAAAAAGACGTTTTTTGATAATTGAAAATGCGCCCGCCATTAATCCTTGGAGCCAGAGCGATTCTGTCTCTCAACAGATTCTTTTAAACAGGGCCGCTATGCCGTCGAGTATTATCTCGCCGCTTCCTTTATTTTTCCAGCCGGCATTCACAAATTCTGATTACGCATTATCAGAGAGTCCTCTTGAACAAGGCCGCCATGCCGTCGCGCATGTCGCTCCTTTGGTTGCCTCCTGTCGCAGTGGGCCCTGCCGCACGCAGTGTTTGCCGTTCGGGGCTGTCCTGAAGCATGTTGTTGACCGTGCTGAGCCTGCGAATAATCTCGCTTCTTAACCGCAGCGTGATATCCAGCACCGATTCAATGGCGTCCAGGGCTTCCAGCCTGGACTTAAGAATGCTTTTTTCCAAGCGGGTATAATCTGCCGCCATTCTTTCGCTAACCTCCAGCACTCCCGCGGCAACCTGAGCCAGGGCTGCATCAATCATGCGGCTAAACTCCCTGAGTTCCCGGTCGGCCCCGGGAGAGAAGGACTCCCCTTGACGGCCGGCGCCCGGCCGGCTCGTTACCGCGGTTGATTCTGACTCCAGCTCGGCAATCCGGCGATCAACCATCCCTTGAATGTCCATTGACCTCCTGTCTGATATTTATTTCTAATATCTCCCTTGGACCCGATCGCGCGAAAGGCCAAGCATGCCGGAACCCGATCACTGTTAAGTCTTGCGCAGGGCCAAATGAAAGGCGCGGCTGCCAAGATCTGCTCCAGCCGCAGCATGTATTTCTACATGGCATTGTCGGTTTCCTTTATGAATCTGCCGCAAACAGCAAATTCTGCTGCGAACACCCCCAAGACAGATTTGCAAGAAGCGAATGGCGCAAGGACGACGGAAGGAATTTTTAAATCGGCTTTTTCCTCTCAACAAAAAGAGAGTTATAATGAAACATTAATTCGAAGCCTCTGGATCCGTGATCAGGCAAAAATGAGCAGAGCTACAACCATATCGAGCCGCAGGACCGGTTGGCCGGCTTCCAGGCACAGGCCCGTTGTGACGGCGGCCGCGGCAGTGGTTGCGTTGATAATCATTTTATATGTTTTACTGGCAACCCTGTTTCCTGCCTCCGTAGATATCAGCCCCGCCCTGGGCAGCACTGACGTTCCCGTCGGTCAGCAGCTCCAGATCTCAGCCAGCTGGCTGAGGGGGACTATCAACAGTGTTGCAGTAAAAGAAGTTCCACTTGACCCTGCCGGAGCCTCCACCGGGGCTAAGCAGGTTGAGGGGCATCTGGAGAACGGCCTTTTCATGACACCGTCCGGCCCCTTGCAGTTTAAGCCCGACACTCGCTACGAAGTGACGGTTAATGCCAGCCTGCTTCAGTTTACTTTGACGGGGCCGCATCACCGCCAGGTCACGGAGCAGGATTCTTTCCAGACGATCACCACGCCGGCGCCAATCTTTTCGCAGGGCGAGCAGGTTGTTCCCATCGGGGAGCCGATCGTGGTGGAGTTTAATACGCCGATCAGCTCTTTCTCTTATCATTTAAACCCTGACGTTCAGACTACTTCCAGCATCGATGGCAAAAATCCGACCCGCGCCTATATTAAGTTCAGCGGCGCTTACCAGGAAGGCCAGAAATTTGATCTCACCATCACTGCCGCCGTTGGCAAGGACGGCATTCCGCTCAAGCAGCCGTACACGCAAAAAATTGCGACCACTGACCCGCTGAAGGTGGAGTTTGTTCCGGGGGACGGTGAGGCTGGCGTCAGCCAGGGGGAGCGGCCCACTCTCACTTTTTCGGAAAACATCCGCAATCCGGACGACGCCCAGAAGCTGGTCTCCGTGGATCCGGCAATTCCGGGAGCATGGAATTGGGTGGAGCCTAACAAACTGGAATTTAAACCGTCACAGGAATTTTCTCAGGCGGAGAAAATCACCATTCATCTGAAGGGGGGACAGGACGGCCTCAGGGGCGTCAGCGGCAGTTTCTTGCGCGAGGACGTGCAAAGCACTTTTACGGTCCAGACTGAGAAAGTAATAGATGTCAACCTCGCGGAGCAAAGAGTCCGCGCATATGATAACGGCCATCTGGTAAAAACGATCATTTGCTCCAGCGGCTCCAAGGCAACTCCCAGCCTCACCGGGACTTATGCCGTTTACGCCAAATCGCCGGCCGTCGATATGAGCGGGCCCGGCTATTTTGCTCCCCATGTGCCCTGGGTGCTGATGTTTAACGGCGACTATACTATTCACGGCAATTACTGGGCCACCCGGTTTGGCGTTCCCACCAGTCATGGCTGTGTTGGCCTGCCGCCGCCAGACGCGCAATGGCTGTACAACTGGACGCCGATCGGCACCATAATAAAGATTCACTACTGATCAAAAAAGCGGCGGGCAACAAAGCCTGCCGCTATTTCGATGGTTAATGTCCTGCGCCGGCGCGGTATGCTTGACGTCTTACGATAAGCCCAGCTCTGAAACAAGTGCGCTCTTGGGCATGGCGCCCACCACCTGCTTGGCGACAGATCCTTTCTTAAACATGAGAATGGTGGGGATGCTCATAATTCCGTATTTGCTCGCCGTTTCCCTGTTTTCATCAACATTGAGCTTTGCCACTTTGACCTGGCCTTTATAATCGGTGGCGATTTCCTCAACCAGAGGGCCTACCATACGGCAGGGCCCGCACCAGGCTGCCCAGAAGTCAACAATAACAGGCAAATCTGATTCCAGCACTTCTGACTGGAAATTTGCGTCGCTTACTTCCAAAACTTCGCCTGCCAACTTCATCTCCTTTCGTTAATAACACATCGCCGCTGCGCGGCTGACGACGTATTTATCATACCCTCTATTTATAAATGTCGAATCTTGATCGCCCTTTCAGGACAAGCAGAAACACAATCGCCGCAGCCGAGGCAAAGTGCGCCGTCAACAATGGCCGTCTCGCCGGGATCCATTTGGAACAATGCCTTTGTCGGGCACGTCTTCCTTGCCGGGCAGGAATCGTGGCACACGCACAAAGTGCTGTCTACAGTTGCCTGCTGCATTTACATCACTGAAAGACCGGCACACTGAATGAGAAACGATGTTGGCCACACGGGCCGGACAGCTAGCCTCAGCCAAACCCGCCGGAGGTGCCGCCATAGCCGCCGCTATAACAGGACGAGCCTATGCCGAATGTGCCGGTGTAAACCTGTTTTACATTGGCGCTTTTGCACTGGGGGCATTCCTTGTCGCTTTCGGTCAGAAACCCGATAGTGAATTTCTCAAACTCCCAGCCGCAGTCATCACACTTTAAGTCATAAATTGCCAATTTGTCTACCTCCATTAGTCCAGGCTGCGGAAAATGTTTCTTTTTACGTTAACAGGCCTTTTGATGCAAAAAAAGGGGGAAAGATTCACGGCTTTTTAAGAAATCGCATGCAATCGTGTTAGACTACTTGCTCATGGCAGGCGGTGAACCCTTTATAACAACTACCAGTCTAACAAATGAAGCTGTCGGTTCCTACCGATGAAGAGTTAATAACACAGATCAGGGAGGGCGACAGGACGGCGTTTGAGCAGCTTGTATCCCGTTACGAGGACAGGGTGTACAATCTTGCCTACCGGATGCTGGCCAGCCGTCAGGACGCTGAAGACGTTCTGCAAGACACATTTCTGAACGTAATCCGGGGGCTGGACAAGTTCAGGGGCACGTCAAGCTTTTCTACCTGGCTTTACCGGATCGCCACCAATGCGGCGCTGACCAAGATCAGAAAGCGGAGCCGGCGGGAGAAGAGTGAGAGTGAATTCTTGGATGATGTCTATGCGGTGAAGCGGGCGGCTCGTGCAGGCGCCGTGCTGCCGGACTGGTCGGCAAATCCGGCCACCAGGGCGCTTGACGATGAGGCCCGCCGGCAAATGGGAGAGGCCATCAATGAGCTGCCGAAGATCTACAGGGCGGTGTTTGTTCTCCGTGATGTGGAAGGATTGCCGGCCGCCGAGGTAGCCGAAGTGCTCGGGCTCTCGGTGCCGGCCGTCAAGTCGCGGCTGCACCGGGCGCGGCTTTATTTGAGGAACAGGTTGTCGGGCTATTTTACGGAAGAAATAGAAGGAATTTAACGTGGATTGCCAGGAAATATTCGAAACGCTCTCGGAATATTTAGATGAGGAACTGGCGCAAGTGAAGTGCCGGGAGCTGGAGCGCCATCTTAAGACATGTCACAATTGCCGGGTCGTTGTCGATACGCTGCGGCAGACGGTTTCGCTTTATCATTCCATTCCTTGCGAGAGGCTGCCTGATGAGGCGCGCCTGCGCCTGCACAAGGTTATTAAATTGAAATAAAATCGCGGTACCCATTGCCTCACTAAAAATCTGCTCCAAAGATGTATTGACAAATTTGACTTATACGTTTATTATACTTATTGAGGATAAATAGCTGACGGCTTATGAGAGGCCGGAAGCATGGTCAAGATGGCCGCATGGGCATTCATGGTCCGTGGGGCTTTTTTTGTTCCCGAATGCCCCGGCAAACATCGGCAACACATAGGGGATGAAAAACAACTAGGGGATGAAGAAATGGGGAAAAAAAGCAGACTGCTATGCTTTACTCTTTTCGCGGCAATTCTGATTTTCGCTCTTGCCGGGAGCGCCGCGCTTGCCGGGCCGGTAACTCAGCGGCTGGCCACTGGCGATCCTCAAGCTGAGCCGCAGGCCCCCAAGGTCAGCGGTTACGGTCTGGTGTGGGTCAACTCGGGTTCAGGCAATCAGAACGTTTACTGGATGAGCCTTTTGAATGAATCTGCAATCCCGGTATCTAGTAACTCCGACGAGCAATGGAACCCCAATATTGATGGCTCCAGTGTTGTCTGGACTGACAACCGCACCAACGACTTGGGTGTGCCCGTGCAAAGCATCTACATAAAAGATATGACTACGGGAGTGGAACAACGCGTCAGTCTGGGCACTTACCTTGCTCCCGATTTCCCCGCCGTCAGCGGCAGCCGCGTTTTTTGGCAGGCCAGAGATTGGCTCATGCCTGCATTTACCCACATTTATTACCGGGACCTTTCTCAGGCGGGCGATCAAGAGCAGATGCTGGACGGCAAGGTCATGGATCAGGTTCATCCGGTTGCCAGCGGCAACCGGGTAGCCTGGACGGATGAGACCACAACCGCAACCCACGTTGAGGTTTACGACTTTGCCACCGGCCAGGCCCAGCTGGTGACAAACAGTTACAGCAACCAGTCGAGCCCGTCTCTTGATGGCGATATCATTGCCTGGCAGGACGACCGCAATGGAAACCCTGATATTTATTTAAAAGATCTGGCCTCCGGTTTGGAAGAACCGGTGGCAACGGGCCCCGCTTCTCAGCAGAGACCCGTGGTGGCGGGACGACTGGTCGCCTGGCTCGAGGACGGCAATGTCATCAAGCTGAAAAACCTCTCCAGCGGCACTACAGTCACGCTGGCGAACGACCCCAACAGGAAGACCGATCTGGTAATGAGCAAGGCGGGCTGGCTGGTTTGGCAAGACAGCCGCAGCGGCAGCCCCGCCCTTTACGCGATCAATCTTGCCCCGGGAAAACCAAATCTTAGTCTTGCCGTGAGCGGCTCCCGCTGGGCCAGTTATAGCGACTATGAGCTAGGGCGCTTATCTGTTGATTTTCAGGTGACAAACTCTTCCGCGGGGGGAGCTTACGGCGCCCGGATCACATCCGCTACCGCCACCAATGGAGTGACTGTCATAACGCCGATGCCTCTGGCCATCGGGGATATTGCTCCAGCCTCCACTGCAGGGTTCACAATCGTTTACCAGGTGCTGGCGGGTGTGAGCAGGTTTTCCACCTCGCTGGCGGCAAGCTGCCTTGACGGAGCGGCGGATGTTTACACATATCCTTAAGAATCTTTTTTCTCAAATGGCTGTTCAGGCTGCAGCAGAACTTAGGCTCTAAAAGCGAAGGCTTCTAGCGGAGCCGACGCCAAAGCCGCCAGGGCGGCGGCAGGCAAGGTCATGTTGGCCTCTATCCGGTCTCAGCCGGAAGGGAGGCCTTTTGCATTTCGGCCAGGTCCACTAACTGACAAATGGAGGTGAGCAAAAATAGCGCAACAAGTCCCTTTTTTGGGACACCTCAGCAAAAAAGATTGCCGAGGGGATGAGGTTATTTCAAAAGAAGAGGGCAACCAGGGCAACGGCCGCATGGGGGGGGTCAGTGGCACCAAAAAGCAAGACTTCATAAAAGGAGTGAGGAGTGAAAGGATGAGAACTCTACTAAAAACCAAGCTGCTCGCAGTGGCAATCGTGGCAACTTTTGTGTTGCTGGGATCGGTCACGGCCGTGCTGGCGGACGTCAGCGCCACACCGGGCGGCACCGTGTACATCGGCAATGATGAAATCGCATCAATAGTTGCCAATCAAGGCACTCTCGTGGCAGCAACGGCCCAGTATGAACTGACAGACATGCTCGCGAACCTGAATCCGGTCGTCATCAAGCCCGCCGTGGGAGGATTGACGTATCTGACTCTCGATCCGGTGACGGGAACGCTGATCCCGGATGCGCAGGCGGGCGCCGGGATGCTCAACTATACCGTTGAATTGTATCCATATCCGGCGGTGACTCCTTATTTAAGCGACCCCAATAACATTGGAGTTGACGTCACTCTGCCAAACCAGGCAAGAATACACATCTACAACGCGGAAAATGCCGCCATGATGGTCAAACAGGGTGTCACAGACACAGGCCAGCAGATTCAGGACCGTGCCGGCCCAACCATCGGTATCATTCAGCAGGCTGTTGGCAACTACCTGGTTCTCTCAATGGGTGACGCCACGAATGTCGCCGACGTTGCCCAGTCTGCGGTGACGGCAATTCAGACCGGTTCCTGGAATAACACCCATGTGGAGACCTGCGTCGCGGCATCGAGCGAAGGCAAGACAGTAGTCATCGGCGTCCCGCCAGGAACCATTGGCGGATGGACTCCGACTCAGCCGTACAACCAGTGCCCGGCTCAGCCTGTGCAGCAGAATGCCACTTCGTAGTGGCGCCTGATAAGCGACCAGAGAATGGGCCCGGAAACACACATTGGACATGATAGAGCGTCCTTTAGCGCCCGGAGCGCTGCCGGTAGCAAGGCGCGGGTAGCGCTCCGGGCGCCGGGCCACTCACTGCTGGCGCTATGCCGATTGGAGCACGAATGCCGTCGTGTTCCAAGGGGCGTGTCGCCCCTGGGTCATGCGGCCTGCCCGGATCGCGGTCCGAACCCTGGTTCGATTTTCATCCCCGGCTGCGCCCGGGCAGGCTGGCGGCCATCTGGCAATGCGCCCAGCATAGAACTTGCCATTGGTTGATTTGATTCAGATTCAGGTGAAGGAGTGAAAAAAATTGGTTACATTTGTTTGCCAAAACTGCGGTGAAACGTCTTACAGCGCAGATCAATCCAGCCAATTGCCTTGCCCGTACTGTGCGGAATTTATAAAACAAAACGGCAAAGCAGGCAGCACTGCGTCAAAGAAGATGAAGAAGATAAAGGAGCATCGATGAAGAAAAGCACGCCAATATGGACAGGCGCCGGGGTTATGGTGCTGGGGTTGTTGATTGCCGCCACTCCCCGCTTTCTCTTTAAAGTATGCGAGTTTCAGGGCACACACATGATGATGTCGTCTGCCAGCGGCGGAGCCGGCCATATGTATATGCCGTGCCACTACACTGCCCTTGCCTCCTACATGCTGGGCTTTTTGATATTCATGATGGGGGGCACCTTGTTACTGGCCAGAACGGGCGAGGCGGCCAGCCTACTTGCTATCGTGTTGGGCGGAGCCGCGATTGCCGTCATCCTCACCCCGATTGTGTTCCCCATCTGCGCGGATCCTAATGCCCCATGCAATCACGGCACCAAGCCGATGCTGATGGTGCTGGGTCTAGTCACCTTAATTGCGTCCGGATGGCTGGGGCTGACCTCGCGCAGGCCGGCGGCTAACAACTTTTCAGATTCCGTCGCCAAAGCAACCTCGTCGCGGTTGCAAAAGGACTAAGAATGGGCAATCGGGAACCAGAAGGCTGAGATGAAACATCTCGGACTTTTCTATCTGGCCGCGCAGAATCTAAAGCGCAAACCCTTCCGCAGCTTTGTCACCATAACTGTTGTGGCACTGGCTGCTGGCACCCTGTTTTCCGCCACCCTCTTTATCGGCAGCGTTGATCGCAGCCTGGAAGTTGGCATGAAGCGCCTGGGCGCCGACATCCTGGTGGTTCCCGAAGGTTCCCGGGAATCCAGCGAAGCGGCGCTAATTACCGGCGCCCCCACGAGCTTCTATATGAATGACTCCGTTCTTGGTAAAGTGAAAGCCGTCCCTGGTGTGGACCAAGCTTCTCCCCAGCTTTTCATTGAATCCCTGTTGTCATCCCAATGTTGTACCGGCCATCTGCAGCTGGTGGGTTACGACCCCGCTTCCGATTTCGTAGTAGGGCCGTGGTTGCAGCAGAACCTGAACCGTCCGTTGAAAAGAGGCGAAGCAGTGATTGGCTCGCTCATCCTGGCCAACAAGGGCGATCGGATCAAATTCTATGGTAAGCATTTCAAGGTGGCCGGGGTGCTTGACGCCACCGGCATGGGCGCTGACGAAAGCGTCTTTATGAGACTGGACGACGCC
This sequence comes from Actinomycetes bacterium, assembly GCA_021790115.1. Lineage (GTDB taxonomy): Bacteria > Actinomycetota > Thermoleophilia > BMS3ABIN01 > BMS3ABIN01 > JACWAD01. The sequence goes on from JAJYIM010000012.1 coordinate 37,378, forward strand.
TATCAAATGGCCGCAGAGTCTTCACAGAAGGCTGCGGTCCCGCTCGATGTAAAACCGGGACAGATTTCAGCGGTATTGGTTAAAGTGACACCCGGCACCACCATTGACCAGGTAGCCCAACGCATCAGGTCCGACATCGCCGGCGTTGTCGTCATCACAGCCAGCGCTCTCTCCCACAGCGTTACCGACCGGCTGTCCGGGTTTCTGCGCGGCTTTTTTATGCTGGACGCTATTGTTTGGTTAATGTCGCTGCTGACAATTGCTGCAATATTCTCCATGACCGTCAACGAGCGCCAGCGTGAGATCGGCCTCATCCGCGCCATGGGAGGCAGCAAGAACTTTGTCTTCCGCCTGATTTTGACAGAAGCTCTGATACTCACCGCAATCGGGGGAGGCGCAGGCGTCTTCGCGGGCGGCGCCGGCCTCTTTATCTTCAAGGCAATAATCACGTCTAGCCTCGGCATACCTTATCTGTGGCCGCCGCTATGGTATTTCGGCCTCATGGTAGGAGCAACTCTGGTAATGGCCGTAGTCGCGGGCGCTTTGGCTTCGCTTTACCCGGCCATTAGCTCGAGCCGGCTGGAGCCTTATTTCGCTATCAGGCAGGGAGAATGACCGCGCCGTGAATGGGTTGAATCTCAAGGAAAAGTTTTGAACAATGGAGGCGCCTTGACAAATTACATCATCTCTGCAAAAGACTTGAGCAAGATTTACGAGGTGGGGCCCAGCATGGTGCGGGCTGTGGAAAGTTGCAGCCTGGAAATACCCCGGGGCCAGATGGTTTCTATCGTGGGCCACTCAGGAAGCGGCAAGACCACACTGCTCAGCCTGCTTGGCGGGCTTGTCAAACCCACCTCTGGCCGGGTCTTCTTGGATGGCACGAATATCTGGGCCCTCTCAGATAAAGACCTCTCACGGCTCCGAAACCGGAAGATCGGTTTTGCCTTTCAGTTTGCCAGCCTCATCCCTACGCTCAACTCTGTTGATAACGTACGCCTGCCCGCCGCCATTGGCGGCAAGCCGCCCAGTCCCCAACGCGTTTTGGAGTTGCTGGAGATGATGGGCCTTGAGGACCGGGCGCACTCATATCCGGCCATGTTATCAGGCGGCGAGCAGCGGCGCGTGGCTTTGGCCCGTACGCTGGTAAACGAGCCGGAGATAATCCTGGCTGATGAGCCCACCGGTGACCTGGACGAGGATATTGAGGCGGACATTCTGGAAATCTTCAAGAAAATAAATGCCGGGGGCACCACGATTGTTATTGTCAGCCATTCCTGGGCTGTGGCCTCGCAGGCGCAAAGAACGCTGAGGATGCGGCGGGGCCATCTTTCAGAGGAAGAGGAGTAAAGCCAGTGGCCCGCCGCGCTTCCAATTTTCTGGTCATTGCCATCGCCGTCGGCCTGACGCTAACTGTCCTCCCCGGCCTGAGTGGTTGTGGCTCGAGTAAGGCGGGAGCCATGAGTCCGTCACAGCATGCCCGCATCCGGAAAGGCATGACCATTGACCAGGTGGAAGCCATTGCCGGCAAACCGGCGCGTTCCCACACGAAAGGTTCTTTCAAGAACCCGAACATTATCTGGTATTACACCAAAACTGAGGGTGAGGGTTTGGTGAAGATATCATTTATTGGCGGCAGGGTCGACCTGATTTCGCCCTACAATGCGAGCATCCCGCCGCCGGAAGAGTAAGTATCCTTGCTTGCCATGTGCCCATGGCTTTTCGTTCGATCTCGGACGAAAAATAGTGACCAGAAAGGGAGTTTTATCAGGATGACGAGGTTGTCAAAAACAGCGGTTTTACTCACCCTCACCGCTGGCATATCTTTAGCTGCCTTGCTAAGCGGCTGTAGCGACCTGCCACCCGGTGTGATCGCAAAAGGAGACGGAATCAACATTACGCAAGGCCAGTTGCAAAAACGTGTTGACCTGCTTTCTAAATCTTTGCCACCGACGCAAGGTTCCCAGAGCAGTGAGACAGCCCGGCAAGCGCTCGTCCGCCAGGCGGCCAAGCAGCTGGTCGCTGAAGCGCTGATCAGGCGCGAATCGGCCAAGCGAGGCATTAAAGTGAGCGACGATGAGGTCCAGAAGCAGATCAACAAAATGCTGGCGCTGCGTTATGCCGGTGACAAACAGCAGTGGCTGAGTGACCTTCAGGCCGAGGGAACGAACGAGACAGAATACCGCGAAGGCGTCCGCACCCAGTTGCTCTCCAATAAACTGGAGGCGGACGTGAAAAACAGCGTGCACGCCAGCGATGATGATGCCCGGAGAGAATTTCAGGCATTTGTGTCTGCTAACAAGAGCCCCGACTTCAGGAGGGTCAGGTTAATTCTTGTGAGCAATCAAACCCTGGCCCAGAATCTGCGCTCGCAGATTGACGGCGGCGCGGATTTCGCGGCGCTGGCGGCAAAGTATAACCAGGATAAAAATTCGAGACACAACCAGAACCAGCTGTCGCTTTCCAAGCTGCAGCAGGCCGGTTTGTCACCGGCGGTGAAAAACGCGATTTTTAGCATGTCCTATCTCCAGGTTGCTGGCCCGATTAAGACTGACAAGGGTTACTATCTCTTGCAGTTGACAGACGTGGAGCCCGACAGGAGCACGCCTTTTGACCAGGCCAAAGAGCTATTCAGGGAAAAGGCGCAGCAAAAATTGCAACAACAGGCCTGGCAGCAATTCCTGGCCGATGCGGAAAAAAGTGTGGTTTACCGCGATGACGTCAAGCCCAACCAATAAAGCAAAAAATATAAACTGGATAACAAAAGGGAGGATAAGAAGGAGCCTCGCCTTTGGCGTCTCGCTGGCCGCAACCATGCTGGCGGCCGCTTATCTTTCCGTGCCCACCGCCGCCATCACCCCGGCTGACGGTCAGTCCGGGATCGTTCTGGGGACGCCAGTGGAGATTCATTCCTCGCCGCTGGCCAGCATCGGCAAGTTCGAAGTCTACGCTGACGGCAGGCTTGTGGGCATGGGATTTAACCTGGGCTCCGCCGACCTGGTGCGCGATTTTGATCTGAAACCGGGACAGCGGATTCAAATCAAAACCAAGGTGGCTTCGATAATCGGCATCACCAGGGAGTTTGTCTCCAACTTCACGACGGTCACACCGGTGACTGTGGACGCCATAAACGTCGACGGGTCGAAACTGATGCCGGGCCAGCAGATAAGCCCTCACCCCACGTTTACCTTCTCCTTCAACAAACCTGTCAGCACTGCCTCGGTTTCGCTCGACGGTGCCGGTCCGATCAAACTTCAGGTTAGCCGTGAAAATCCGTCTACCGCGGTGCTGCCGCCCAATGTTTCACTTAAACAGGGCGCTGTGCATCTCTTCAAGTTGACAGCAACAGGGACGGACTCGTCGACCCTCCTTCAACCTGAAGCGATCAATGTCTTGGTGGTAAAGCCGCTCTCCTTGTATGGCAGGGTGAATGAGACGGGCGGACAAACGGAGACCGAGCTGGACGCCAGCGTCGCTTTTCGCAACCCAGCAGCAGTAAGCAGGTCGATTACCACTGATATTCCCGGAGCCAGCATCGCGGTAAAAAAACAGAAGATCATAATTACGGGCACGACCCTCAATACTTCCGCCAGCTACAACATCACCGTCGGCGCCGCTGAGGGAGTCGACCAGAGTTTCCTGGAAGGCCCGCTGTCACTCACAGTTGCTTTCCACGCCAATCAGTCAGCAGCGGCCGCGGGCGGGTCCGAAACCACATATCGGGGATATGTCTATACCGGGAGCGGATCCGCAGGCCAGCCCCGACCGGCGGCCGGCGCTCCGGCCGAATCAGGACCGCCACCAGGATGGCCGCCCTGTTGTCCTTGGCCGCCAAGAAGGTAATCATGAGAACAAAAAGAACAATAACAATAGCCCTGTTTCTGTCTCTGGCGCTGGCAGCACCGCTGCTGGCGGGCGCAGCGCCGCCCCGGTTGCTGGCCCTGCCGGCGGCAGGTGCGGCCGGAGGTGCGGCCGGGTCTGTCTACGCCTCAGGCGCAGCGCCGGAGGGCCCTTCCCCCGGTGCAGCTCCAAGAACGGCAGCTCCAAATGTGGCTTCTAACCGCACCGGCAACCATGCTGCTAACAACCATGCTGCTAACAACTTTCCTGCAAAGCCGGTGATTTCCACTTCCCCGGCGCCAAGAAAATCCTTGGCGCGACCCTTATTTAAGGATACGACTGCACCCCAGATCTTTAACATCTCTCCGGCCGACGGCGCCATCACAGGACCTTCCATTACCATAAGCGCCAGCTACATTGATCCGGCGCCGTCAAGCGGTATCGACCCAAGTACGGCAATGATCCATATTGACAATAGGCATCAGTTTGCTTCTATTCCCACCAGCACCGGCATCTCCGTCCAAAAATCTGGTCTGACCGACGGCGTCCACAAGATTCAGGTATTCGTATGTGATAACGACTATAACTGCAGCAGCGCAACCTGGCATATCCGGGTGGACGCCGCCGCTCCCTCCATAACCAACGTCCAGCCCACAGGCACCATTAACACCGCCTCTACGTCAATTAGAGCCGCCTTTGACGACGGCAGCGGCTCAGGAGTAAATCCGGCCTCGGCGAAAGTGACAATTGACGGCATTAACTCAACCTCTGTCTGCGCAATCAACGCCGGCGGCGCAAACTGCGCCGTCTCGGGGCTGGCGCCGGGCAGCCATCGCGTTGCTATCGATGTCTCAGACAATGTGGGCAACCATGCCACAAAATCATGGAGCTTCAATATCGATCTGAATTCGATCGGCGTCAGCAGCCAGGTGCCAGCAGACGGCAGTTGGCAGAGGACGGCGTCTCCCTTTATCGGGGTCAGCTTCCAGGCGGCGGCCCAAGGCATAATCGATGTAAGCTCCATTACAGTTGAACTCGACGGCGCGGATGTCACAGGACAGGCGACTCGATCGCCGGCAGGCGTCGGCCTCATCCTGGCAACGCCCCTGAGCGAGGGCACCCATGTGGTCCGGGTGGTGGTTAGTGATAACGCGGGCCACAAGGGGGAAAGCCAGTGGCGCTTCTCGGTGGACACTATTGCGCCCAAAATCAGCGTCGTCTCACCTGTCGGCAACACGGCGGTCAAGCCTGTGATCAAGGCGGTTTATGCTGACGGCGGCAGCGGCATCAACTTGGCGTCGGTGCGCCTGGTGCTTGATGGTGCCGCGCAGACCGACGCCGCCACAGTGAGCGCGAACAGCATCAGATACGCGCCTGATGCCCCTCTGGCGCCGGGTGTCCATACGGTCCGGCTGACCGTCGCTGATAACGCCGGCAACGCGCAGACTGCTGCCTGGAGATTTACCGTCACGAATGCTCCAACTGCTGTTCCGGCGCCCGCCGGCGGCGCTGCTGGCTGGCTCCACCGAGGTCCTACTGGTCGCTGGGTAAACTATCCCATTTTTCCCCCTGGCGTCGCAGGTTTCGGAGGAATCTGGATAATCTCCGGATTTAGCGTCTGGCCCCATATATATTATCTCCCCTGGTATGATCCCCAACCGGCGACCGGCTCACAAAAAAGCGAACTATTAATCAGCAACCAGGGGGCAGGCGAAGCAACTGTCAACATTTTTGTCGCCGGCAAGGAAAGATGGCACGGCAGCATTCCCGAAGGTGGACGGGAAATCACGGATCTCCCTGGAGCCGCCGGTGGTCCGGTCAAGGTCGTTTGTCCCACGGGCCAGGCGCTGGCTGTTACCCATCGAGTCACGGGAGCTGATTTCATGAGCGAGACAGCTGCAGCCCCTCAAGAATCGCTGGAGCCAGTCAGCGTGCTGCCTTGGTACGAACCACATCCCGGCGGCACCGGCGACGCCAGCCTTGTGATCGGAAATGCCGGCGGGACAGAAGCCGCCGTAGACGTATACATGGGCAACCTCTCCCTGCCTGGCTCCCTGAAAGGGCACTACTCTGTAGCTCCCAACTCAGCCGCCATTGCCAGGCTGCCGGTCGCCGGGGGCCCCGTAAGAGTCATCTGCACAAACAACCAGCCGCTGGTCATAGGCCTGCTGGCCACCTTCAAGGGGTCATTCACGGAAATCCTGGCTACGGGCATCTCCAGGCTGGCTCCGGACTACAGGTTAAACGAAGACACCGGCCCGCGTGATCAAATCCTTTCTAACAAAATCCTGTTGGGCAATCCTGGCGGCGAAGATGTCCGCGTTCAGCTGAAAGTTGGCAGCCGCCTGGTGCCGGATCGGGAAAGCCCCGAGAACGGTTTTTTCGCAGTTGCCGCCGGCAGCTCACGGTCTGTCCAACTTGCGCCAGGAGACGACAGTCAAATCGAGGTTAGCTGCCCCGGTTGCCGTTTTGGTGAAGGCGTAGCTGTAGAGAGGGAGATTGTTCGAAACAACTCGCTCAGCTATCTGGCCGGGGTCTGTCCTGCTGTACAGCCTTGATCCGGTTCCATTCCATTATTTATCAAAGGAGGTGAAGTTGAAAAAAACCACAAGAGTCACTGCCGGCGGCGTAGTTATTTCCCTTGGCGCCCTGGTTGCCGCCACGCCGCGTTTTCTGTTCCCTGTTTGTGAGTACTATGGCCATTTCATGAAGTTGCCTAATGGCAAAACCGGCCACATGCCGTGCTTTTATACCGCCTCGGCATCGTACTTGATCGGGATGTTGGTATGTCTCATCGGCGTAACGCTGCTGCTCGCCAAGGACCGCGATACCATCAGGCTGTTGGCGGTTGTGCTGGCTGGCGTGGCCACCGGCGTTATTCTCCTGCCGGTGATTTTCCCGATTTGCCCAAACCCCGACGACCCGTGCAACCATGGCACCAAGCCCATGATTATTGTCCTGGGCATCATGACCCTGATGATGGCTGGCTGGCTGGGATTTTCTTCCCGCCGCTCCACTGTCAATTACTCGTTGCCGAGGCCTGCGCAGCCTGAACAATGACAGGGAAAGTAGCGCCCGGGCCAGCCTCACATTAAAACTAGGAGGATGAGAATATGCGAAAACACTGTCAAGGCAAACTGCGCTATCTGTTTATGTTTTTGTTGGCGGCGGCCCTGGCCTGCCTGGCGGCGGCCTCATTAGCGCCGGCCGCGGCGGCTGCGGACACTACACCGCCGGTTATCACCAACGTCTCTCCTGCGGATGGAGGCACAGTCTATACCAGCTCGATCACCATCAGCGCCGATTACAGCGATGAGCCCGGCGGCAGCGGCATCGACCCGTCTACCGCCATGATCCATGTTGACAACCACATGATCATGTCAGGCTGCACCCAGGACTCGACACACATCTCTTGCCCCAAGTCAGGCCTTACTTACGGCTCCCACAAGCTGGAGGTATTCGTCTCGGATTACGCGGGCAACGAAGGCTACTCACTGACTCACTTTAATGTTGGTGACAATGTGGCGCCTGCAATCAGCAATATAACTGCCAACGCAAGCACGATCAGCGCCAACTACAGCGATCCCGCGCCATCGAGCGGCGTCAACACGGCTTCAGTGGCTGTCTACGTTGACGGCGGCTCCGTGCCTGGCTGCACCGCGACCGGTTCACCAGCGGGCACCGTCAGCTGCCCGGCCCCGGCTCCAGGCCCAGGCATGCATACGATTGATGTGTACATCGCCGACAATGCCGGCAATATTGGCAGCGGCAGCGGCGCGTGGTGTGTGGGCCGGCCCAATCTGAGCCTCGCTGTTCCACACGCCTATTGGGCCGGCATGTCTGACTATATTACCGGCATCCTGTCTGTCGACTGGACCATCAGCAATGCAGGTCCAAACGCCTACAGCGTCCAGATCACGGGCAGCACCAACACCAACGGCGTTACCGTCAACTCAGGCGTTCCCTCCGTAGCGGTAAATATCGCCACGGGCGGCTCGGCCACGGTGACGATCAAGTACCACATCCCGGCGAACGTCAGCAGCTGGCATACCGATATGACCGGCAGCGCCCAGGATGAGTGCGGGAACTCGTACACGTATCCCTAAGCGCTGACCAGGGATCAGGCAAAATGGCAATGAACAGAGGAGAAACCGCAATGGAGAAAAAGGAAACGCGGGAACCCTACGCCAAGCCCGAACTGGTGAAGCACGAGAACCTGAAGGACCTTACCTTCGAGTGCTCAAACTGGTCGTGCAGCGTGACGGTTCCGCCGGCGACATCAACATAGTAACAAATAACAAACTCTAGTCAAACTACTCCCCAAAGCCGGGCCAAATTGGCCCGGCTTTAATTGTGCGCGCCAAGCAGGACGCTGCTTTAAGAGGCGGAAGTCCTCCACGAGCCATGATGGACCGAAACCGTCAACGGAAGGCAAGCGGGATGGCATCTCAGCAAATAGGGTGGTCATGCAATGGAAATGGTAGTTGCGGCAATCGCCAGCGTTGCCCGCACGGCTCCGCAGATATTGCTGCATTTTTTGATTTAGAGCCAAACGTTGTTAACATGCGGCTTTCTTTTTGCGTTGCCAGGAAGGTGGAATCCTTGCCTCTCCCCTGTATTTGGCGACGGTGCGGCGGGAAATGGAGATGCTGTTGTTTTTTAGCAGCCCGGCCAGCTTCTGGTCAGAATGGGGACGGCGTTTGTCTTCGCCGGCGATCAGTTGCCTGAGCTGCTTTTTAACTGCGGTGGCCGCCAGCTCGTTGCCGCCGCCGGTTAGATAGCCGCCGGAGAAGAAATAACGCAGCTCAAAGATGCCGTAAGGGGTACTGGCGTACTTGTCCGCAACGGCGCGGCTGATGGTGGAGGGATGCACGCCCAGGCGGCTGGCGATATCTTCCAGGTGTAATGGTTTTAGCAGGGCCGGGCCGCCGGTAAAAAAATCTGCTTGCGCTGCAGCAATGGCCCTGGCGACATTCGTCACCATGGCGCCGCGCTGCTCTACATCCTTGATCAGATTGGTGGCCTCCTTTATTTTTGTTTTCAGGTATTGGCTCGTCTTCACGTCCTTTGATGAGAAGGCCATCTTTTGGTAATAACTGTCAAGCTTTAACCGAGGAAGCGTCTCCCGGCCGGCAAGCACCTGGATGCGTCCGTGCTGGCGGCCGATATATACGTCAGGGATCACAGGAGCAGCTGACGGATTAATATCAAAGAGCGACCCGGGGGCGGGGTTAAGGCTGCGGATGAGCGCGACTGCTTTTTCCACTTGACTTAATCTGACGCCCAGCTCTCTGGCGATACCGGGCAGAGCGCTGCGGCCAACCTGGGACAGAGACTCTTTCACAATGTTGGCGGCCAGATCGCTGTCCTGGCGGCGCTCAAGCTGGTCCAGCTGGATCAGCAGGCACTCCTCCAGGCTACGGGCGGCAACGCCAGGGGGATCAAAGCGCTGGATAATCGCCAGGATCGCCTCAACCTCTTTCCCGGAAGCGTTTGCGCTTTGAGCAACTTCAGCGACCGGCTCGCGCAGATAGCCGCCATCATCAAGGCTGCCTATGATGACCATTCCAATCCGGTGTTTTTCTTTTGTCAGACGTCGTAAATTGAGCTGCAAAGTGAGGTGATCGGCAAGGCTCACGGGGCTGGCAGCAAGGTCGGCCGGACTTTGCAGCGCCGTTTCCCGGGCGGCACCCGGCCGGTGGAACTCTACCCGGATGTAATCTTCCCAAAGCTCTCTCCCCGGAAGACCATCCTCAGGGCCGGCCGGCTCGGACATCTCCAGCAGTGGATTTTCATTAATCTGTTGCTGGACTAACTTATGAACGCCGGCGGAGCTCGAGCTCAGGATCTTGAGTCGCTGGTAAAGACGTGGTGAGGGAGAAAGCTGTTGCCGCTGGCAAAGCGCAGGCCTGGTGTTAATCATCGAAAGACGCCGAGTCTCAGCCCAACTCGATGACGCCGGTGACATATCTTCTCTTATTACTTCCACCACCAATTCCCCTCGGGTGTTTGAATGCGAGGCAAAAAGAAAAGCCCGCCGTCCGGTTGCTTTGGGAAAGCAACCGGACGGCGGGCTGTCATAGCCTTAACCGGCGCACTCTGCCGCCGCGGCAGGGTGCCTGAATACCAGTGTAGTCTGGTCCAGTGAATTTGTAAAGGTAAACGAGTCTGTTCAATTCGGCCTGTTGCCAACTGCACTTATGTATTGTAAAATAATAAGACTTATTAAATAAATGCTTTTTAAGCGGCCCAGGTTCAAGAAGGATGGGGGCTGCGGTCAAGAAGGCCTTACAAGCAAAGAAGCTTGTGAGGCTTTTTTTCGCCAAACAAGAGCGAGGTGGGAAATGGGGATGGAAGGCAAAACATATGTGAAAAAAGCAAAGAGCTCTTTGATTTGCCCGGTTTGCGGGTCGCATCTGGTTTTTCTGCTCGAAAAACACGAAACCGGCAAGGACGAATGGCTGTTGACGATGAAATGCCCCGAGTGTCTGGTCTGGCAGTACGTTTCGGCTGAAAACTGCGAATTGCACTTAATCGAGAGGTTGTGCAGAGCCAGCCGTCGGGTAGTCGCCATGGAGCTCCTCGCTCTGGAAAAAAAGAACATGCTGGATGAATGCACTA